>CAILXF010000025.1 GCA_903838125.1 uncultured Pseudomonadota bacterium
AGCGCCAGTGCTGTGATGGGTGAATCTTTGTCCAAGGCTATTCTAAGTTCTAGCCAGGTTAAGCTTAGGTAATTCTTGCATGATGAGGTGTTGATCTAACACCCAACAAAAAGCCCAGCAATCACTCGTTGGGCTTTTTTTATACGCGTCAGATGTTAAATGTGAGATTTGGTGTAATTAATTAAACCATTGGTTGAGCTATCATAATTGCTAACAATTTCTGCGCTAGTCAGTTGCGGTAAAATCTGTTTCGCAATCTGCTTGCCGTATTCAACGCCCCATTGGTCGTAACTGTTAATGTTCCAAATGATGCCCTGTACAAAAATTTTGTGTTCATAAAGTGCGATCAGTTTGCCCAACGTGTTCGGTGTTAATTCATCGAAGACGAGAGAACTAGTAGGTCGGTTGCCTTCAAAAACCTTATGTGGCAACAGACCTTCTAGTGCGGCGCCACTTAGACCCTCCGCTTCAAGTTCTGCGCGTGCCTGTTCTTTGGTTTTACCTAGCATCAAGGATTGGGTTTGCGCTAAAAAGTTAGCGAGTAATATTTTGTGATGGGCGTAACCATGCTTACCAATTGCATAATGACTGTGTATCGGCATTAAAAAGTCGCATGGAACCGTTTGTGTCCCTTGGTGAATCAGTTGGTAGAACGCATGTTGACCATTGGTGCCAGCTTCACCCCAAATGACTGGGCCAGTTTTATATTGAACGCGTTCGCCATTTCTATCAATAAATTTACCATTACTTTCCATGTCAGCTTGTTGCATGTAAGCTGGAAAGCGCGCTAATCCTTGGTCGTACGGGAGAATCGCATGCGTATCTGCATTAAAAAAGTTGTTATACCAAACACCTAAAAGCGCCATGATGACTGGCATATTTTGTTCCAATGGTGCTGTTTTGAAATGGTTGTCCATTTCATGGCCGCCCAAAAGCAAATCTTCAAAATGATCCATGCCAACATACAAAGCAATTGACAGGCCAATCGCTGACCATAGTGAGTAGCGACCACCGACCCAGTCCCAGAATGTAAACATATTGGCGCCATCGATGCCAAATTCCTGAACCGCTTTTTCATTGGTAGAAAGGGCGACAAAGTGTTTTGCTACATGCGCTTCAACCTGCGCTGTTTGTAAAAACCAAGTCCGCGCAGAGTGTGCGTTGGTCATTGTTTCTTGGGTGGTAAAGGTCTTAGAAGCCACAATAAACAACGTCGTTTCAGGATTGCATACTTCAAGTGCACGCATTAAATGGGCACCATCAATATTAGACACAAAATGTACTTGTAACTCAGGGCTAGCATATGGTTTTAGTGCATCGCACACCATTACTGGACCTAGGTCAGAGCCACCGATACCGATATTCACGATATCAGTAATGCGTTTGCCGCTATAGCCTAGCCAGTTGCCATTACGCACGCTTTCTGAAAACTTGCGCATTTGCATTAATACTTTATTCACATTAGGCATCACATCTTTGCCGTCAACGATTACTGGGGTATTGCTTCGGTTGCGCAAAGCGCTATGTAGTACAGCACGGTCTTCGGTAATGTTAATCTTTTCACCAGCAAACATGCGATCACGCCAGCTCTCAATCTTTGCCTCACGTGCCATTTCCATGAGTAATGGCATGGTTTCATCATTGATCCGATGTTTAGAGTAATCTAACAATAGATCGGTAAATTTAAGGTTGAATTTATTAAAGCGCTCGCCGTCATTGGCGAATAAATCGCGCATATGTGTCGAGTCCATTTTTTGATGATGTTGGCAGAGTTTTTGCCATACTGGGTATTGTGTGAGCGTAGCCATTTGTATAGTAGTACTTTATATTTAGTAGTTATTTAAATTGTTCTTCGGTAAAACTAGTTTAATTTTAATATTAATCCAGCCAATGGCGGTAGGGTGATCACTAACGACTGTGGGTGGTTCATCCAAGCAATTTCTTCTGTGTGTAGACCGGCACCATTGCCTCGATCGCTACCGCCGTAGCAAGCGGCATCACTGTTAAATAGCTCACGGTAGCTGCCAGCTTGTGGGACGCCGATGCGATAATTGTCACGTAATACAGGGGTGAAATTAAGCACGACCAGCACAAAGCTATTATCTAGGCCACGTCTGATAAAACTAATCGTCGATTGATCAGTGTCGTGACAGTCTATCCAAGCAAAGCCTTCATGGTCAAAGTCTAAGGTATATAAAGCTGGAACATCTTTATAGAGTTTATTTAGGTCTGCATTGACTTGTTTGATGCCTTGATGCCAATGGTGTCCCGCATAGTCATCACCGAGTAAATGCCAATCTAAGCTACTGTTCACATTCCACTCACGGCCTTGGCCAAACTCGTTTCCCATAAAATTGAGTTTTTTACCTGGGGCAGTCATTTGATAGGTCATGAGTAGGCGTAAGTTTGCAAATTTTTGCCAACTATCACCAGGCATCTTATCTAACAGAGAATGTTTGCCGTGCACAACTTCATCATGTGAAAACGGTAACACAAAGTTTTCAGAGTAGGCGTACAGTTGCCCAAAGGTGAGCATGTCATGATAGTAGCGTCTATGCACAGGATCATTTTCTATATAAGCCAGCGTATCGTTCATCCAGCCCATATTCCACTTCATACTAAAGCCTAGGCCGCCTAAATACACAGGACGTGACACCATAGGCCAAGCCGTTGATTCTTCTGCAATCGTGAGTACCCCAGTAAAGTCTTCACCAACCATGACATTTAGTTGCTTGAGGAATTCGATGACATCCAAGTTTTCACGGCCACCAAATTTATTTGGCAACCATTCACCTGCTTTGCGTGAGTAGTCTAGATATATCATAGAGGCTACGGCATCAACGCGTAGGCCATCAATGTGAAATTCTTGTAACCAAAAGCTCGCATTCGCAATTAAAAAATTGCGCACTTCATTGCGGCCGTAATTGAATATATAAGTGCCCCAGTCTTGGTGCTCACCTAAGCGGGGATCTTCATGCTCGTATAGAGCAGTGCCATCAAAACGCGCTAAAGCCCAGTCATCCTTAGGGAAGTGACCAGGTACCCAGTCTAGAATTACGCCAATATTGACCTGGTGAAAGGCATCAATTAAAAAGCGCAAATCATCAGGCGAGCCAAAGCGATTCGTCACGCCAAAGTAGCCAGTGGTTTGATAACCCCAAGACTCGGTAAGAGGATGCTCTGATATCGGCATGAGTTCGACATGGGTGTAGCCCATGTCCGCGACATAAGGCACTAGGGTTTTAGCTAGCTCACGGTAGGTTAAGAAATGGCCTAGCGCATTGCGCTGCCATGAACCTAAATGTACTTCATAGCAATTAAACGGCGCATGTAACCAGTCACGTGTTTTGCGTGCTTCTAGCCATTGCTTGTCCTCCCATTGGTGATGGCTAGCGCTAATTTTGGCGGCAGTCCCTGGGCGTTGCTCAAACTCAAAGCCATAGGGATCGGTTTTAACCAACACATTACCCGTATGACGATTGCGAATTTCAAATTTGTAAGTGTCACTAGTGGTGAGATGAGGAATGAATATATCCCAGACACCACTGACGCCATGTGCGCGCATGCTGTGGATGCGTCCATCCCAACCATTAAAACTGCCGACAACACTCACGCGTTCTGCGTTAGGCGCCCATACAGCAAATCGTACACCTTCAACATTATCTTGGGTGATACATTGCGCACCTAGTGTTTTGTAGGCTTGTTTTAATCGGCCTTCACCAAACAGGTAAAGCTCTTGTTGGGTGATGCTGGATTTAAATGTGTAAGGGTCGAAGGTTTCGTAGGTACTGCCGCCAACCTCAACTTTGAGCATGCATGGCGTTTTAAGTGTTTCGTTACCTAGCCATTCAAACAGGCCATCAGGATGCGTTTTTTTTAACTCAACCCATGCTTTGCCAGTTTGCACAGATACTTTGCTAGCGGTAGCAATAAATGTGCGTAAGACATAGGTATATTCGGCATCATCATTAACAGCATGTAAGCCTAAAAAGCTAAATGGATCATAATGCCGCGCCGATAAAATCAGTTCCAATCCGAGAGATTGTGCTTTAGATTTTACTGAAGTCGATATAGATTTAACCAAGATGCATTTTCCCTGAGATTTGTCTAACAACTATTTTTAATATTTTTATGTTTATTGAGTAGATTATAAAGCTTTAAGCTGATTATAATGTAATCAATTGCAGTCAATATCTAAATTAAACTAGTGAGCCCAGCTAGTCAGTTAATATAATCAAATAAACTTCAGGAGGGCGCCATGATTCAAGGTCAACATTCAGATCGTTTTATTAGTAACCTGACAAAAAATACCGTCGCTATTATTCTGGCTGGCGGACGTGGTAGTCGTTTAAAAAATCTCACAGACTGGCGTGCCAAACCGGCAGTCCAATTTGGTGGCAAGTTCCGCATTATTGATTTCCCACTTTCCAATTGTATTAATTCCGGCATACGACGTATAAATGTGGCCACGCAATACAAAGCACAAAGCCTGATTCAGCATTTGCAGCGTGGTTGGAGCTTCCTACGTGGTGAGTTTAATGAGTATGTGAATATCATTCCAGCGCAGCAACGTATATCCGAAGACTGGTACAAAGGTACGGCGGATGCGGTTTATCAGAATGTGGACTTGCTGCGTGAAGGTGGCGGTGATTATGTGTTGATTCTGGCTGGTGACCATATTTATAAAATGGATTACGGCAAAATGTTGGCCACCCATGCCAAAAGTCAG
>CAILXF010000026.1 GCA_903838125.1 uncultured Pseudomonadota bacterium
GTCAGTGAAGGCCCAGCCTTGATAACGGGGTATTTTGCGCCAGCGACGACTTTAAGTGCCGGGGAATCACGACCACCTGCGGACAGCTCCAAGAAAGCGAGACCAGTCAACCCTTGCATACGAAGCACCGCTACCGTATCCACTTTAACGGGCGTGCCATGCACAATATCTAATGTCAGTAGCACTTTCTCTACATTATTAGGCGCTAGCGCAATGGTGCGCACGCGCCCAACCTGCACTCCACGATAGCGTACTGGGGCATTCACATTGAGTCCAGCCACCGACTCTGTCATATAAGCTTGATAGACATCATATGCCATCAAATAAGACTTACTGCTACTAAACCAAAGCACGCCACCTATCAAGCCCAAGCTTAGCACCAGCACAAAGATGCCAACCACCGCGTAATTTACTTTTTGTTCCATGCTTGCTCCCATGCGGCACGTCCGCGTGCCCCGTGAAAATACTCGCGTATCAGCGGATGTGCTGAGGTAGATAATTCCTGCATCGTACCCACCTCTATAATAAGCCCTTCGCCTAGCACAGCGACCCGATCAGCGACTCGCCATAGCAAATCTAAATCATGGGTGATAATCATCATGGTCAACCCTAGCGCATCACGTAAATTTAAAATTAGCTCATCAATACCACTCGCACTTAGCGGGTCAAGACCTGCAGTCGGCTCGTCTAAAAACAAAAGCTCTGGATCTAGTGCAAGCGCACGCGCTAAAGCTGCGCGTTTGCGCATACCGCCACTTAATTCGCTAGGATATTGACTAGCTGCAACCGCAGGTAATCCAGTCAAGGCAATCTTTAAGGCCGCCACTTCATCAATGAGCTCGGCACTCAACTGAGTGTGCTCGTGTAGCACCATGCTGACATTTTCCTGCACTGTAAGCGCACTAAATAATGCACCACGCTCAAACATCACCCCCCAGCGCCTTCTTAGCGACAGCGCTTCAGCATCACTCAAACCCAGCACTTCGCGACCAAACACCCTGATTGAGCCTGAGCTCGGTTTTAGCAATAAAATAATCGCGCGTAATAGTGTCGACTTCCCACAACCACTGCCGCCGACTAGCGCAAATATTTCTCCAGGCTGGACGCGTAAGCTAACATCATCATGCACTATATTGTCGCCAAAACGCGTTTTCAGGTGTTGAATATCAATGACTGGGGCGGTGGTTGGAATATCTGACATGGCCGCACTCATAACGTTAACCAATTAAAAACTACTGAAAATAAAGCATCGGCCAAAATGACCAAAAATATTGACTGCACTACACTAACCGTGGTTTGGCGTCCCACACTATCAGCGCTCCCGCCAACCTGAAACCCTTGAAAACAACCGATCAAGGAAATAATGGCGGCAAATACTGGCGCTTTCCCTATTCCAGTAAGAAATGATGACAGGCTCACTGCATTCCCAATACGATCAAGAAATACATCGAAACTGACGCCTAGTTTACTACTGGCCATGATCATGCCGCCGAGAACGCCTGTGATATCGGCATAAAGTGTGAGTAACGGCAAAGCAATGATCAAAGCCAACATTTTTGGTAGCACTAGTAATTCAATCGGACCAATCCCTATTGTCCGTAGCGCATCAATTTCTTCTGTGACCTTCATAGTGCCAATTTGAGCTGCGTAAGCTGAACCGGAACGACCAGCGACAATGATGGCCGTCATCAACGGCGATAACTCACGCAGCATAGATAGCGACACCAAATCCACAATAAAAATATTGGCACCAAATCGCTGCAATTGATCTGCGCCTTGATATGAAATCACTACCCCCATCAAAAATGAGAGCAGGCCCACAATAGGCAAAGCATCAAAGCCAGCCGATTGCAGGTTATGTAACACTGGACGCCAACGGATAGTTTGAGGATGAGCAAGCGCCCGTAACAACACCATGGAACACTCGCCCACAAACGCCAGCATGGCCAATAGGTTTTGTAACGCGACCCAAGCCCGTTGGCCAATCTTATTAAGTAAACTCAACCTGGGCGGCGCTATTAATTTTTGCGCCTTGTTAGCGCCAGCCACCAAGGTCAGCAACGCACTAAATTCTGGGCGCAAGCCCTCAAGAGTTACCTTGCATCCGCTTCGTTCTAACGCAGTGATTGTTTTATGTAGCAACCAAGCGCCTGTCGTATCTAAGGCACTCACTTCGGCAGTCGCTAGCAAAAATTCTGTTTGGGGGAGTTGACGAACCGTGTCTAACTCGGCTTCCATGGCCGCGATGCTTTGTACTACCCAAGGCCCGATGAAACGCACAGTCACGTATTCTGCTGCACGAGGTGCAGAAGTTTCAATTAGCAGTTGTGCTGTTTGTACGCTCATTTTATAAATCCAATGCCATCACTATACCAAGCCACCACCCACCCATGACTGAAGCTACGACAAGCGCTTATTGATACATGCTTAGTGAGAATAATCGCGCACCAAAAAAATTGGAAGGATGTACTTACTATTTTTCTTATAATAAGAATAGAATGTAATTAAATCTTTGTTATAGATCAATTGGCATTCATTCATTAATGGTTAGCATGACTGAATTTAATGTGTGCCAACCAAGCACGAAGCCTGCATTAGCTTTGTTGTTGGATTACGTTGTCGGAAAGGAATAAAAATGTTACTCCATGATCAAGCTGTCAAAAATCTAGGTGCAGAAGATTACCTGGTCATTGCCAATGAACATGCCCTGCTAGAAAAGTTCTTAGACGATCTTCGTGAGGCGTGTGCATGCTACAAGTTAGTGGAGCAAACAAGCTGCACGACTTGTGATCCTGAAAAGAGAGCATCATGCCAAGGTCGCCTACCCTCTTTTTTATATTACGTGATTGATCTAGCCGCCAAGCATTTTGATCATGAAGAAAAAATTATGCTAAGCAGACCGCACGTGACGAAAGACTACGAGTACTTTCGCCTCCACCATCAAGCGCACGTGGAAATTATGCAAAAGCTCAATGCGTTGGTGGATCAGTGTTTTTCACTTGATGAAAATACCGATACTGGCACTATTTACCGTCAATTTCACCAAACACTGTCTGACTTATTTACCCAACATGACCAAGCTTTTGATGACCCCTTTATTGATTCCACCAAAAGTTAGCACTCACCACGAGAACGCCGCCAACACTTAAATGGCTGGTAGTTCCAGCATAGGCTGCAAAATGTAATGCAGGTCAGTCGCGCCAAACTTGGTCTGCAAAATTAAGATGAGTGCATGTAAATCTGCGAGCTTAGCATGCAACATAAACTGCACCCTTTGCTGACGACCCGTGACTTGCTCCACCATACTTAACTCTGCTTTACCCGCCCCAGGTCGCGTGCCATGACCATGGACTCTGCAGCTCGTAAAACCAGTAATTGATTTTTGCAGCAGCAATAAATCCACCAAGATTTCTTCTAAGTTAGGTGGCGCGATAATAATGAGCAGAGCCTGTGCGCTTAAATTTTGTGTCATCGATAATTCCTACTTAAAAAATCTACGGTAAAAGATAGGTAGCAATACCAGCGTCAGTGCGGTAGAGCTCACCAACCCCCCAATGACGACGATGGCTAAAGGCCGTTGAATTTCTGAACCAGGTCCCGTAGCAAATAACAGTGGAATTAAACCAAAAGCGGCAATGCTCGCCGTCATGAGTACCGGTCGCAACCTGCGTTTAGCGCCTTCAATCACGATATCAAGCTTGTTCATCCCTTGCGCTTCCAGTAGGTTGAAATAACTGACCATCACCACTCCGTTAAGTACCGCAATGCCTAGCAAGGCAATAAATCCTACAGAAGCCGGCACTGACAGATATTCACCAGAAATCCATAGGGCAAATACGCCACCTATCATGGCGAACGGAATATTGGAAAGAATCAACAAGGCTTGTTTAATGGAGCCAAAGGTGGCAAACAACAGCAAAAATATTAAGCCTATGGCAACTGGCACCACAATAGCCAATCGTGCCGCAGCACGCTGCTGATTTTCAAACTGACCGCCCAGTTTAAGTGAATAGCCTTCGCCTAATTTCACTTCAGCAGTGATGCGCTGTTTTGCCTCCTCAACAAAGCTGACTAGGTCTCGATTACGGATATTGGCAGTGACTACGACCATCCGCACACCGCGCTCACGATCAACTTTAACGGGACCTTCGGCACGTTCTATTTTAGCCACAGCCGACAACGGCACATTAGCGCCAGTAGACGAAGTCAGCATTAAGTTACCAAAGTCTGCCGGCGAGGTACGCAAACCTTGACTACCTCTCACCAACACCGGCGTGCGCCTTTGTCCTTCTTGTACGATTCCAATTTGCTTACCCTCCAACTGCGCCAGCAAAATGGATTCAATCTCGGTAATACTCAAGCCCAAGCGGCCTGCAGCAACACGATCAATCTTTATTTGTAGATACTGCACACCACTATTTTGCGGGGTATAAACATCTTGATTGCCTTTGATAGACTCTAGGATCTTGATGATCTGCTGTGCTTTACTATTGAGCTGATTTAAATCTGGACCATATATTTTGATCGCAAGATCACCGCGCACACCCAAAATCATTTCGTTGACGCGCATATCAATCGGCTGTGTAAAGTTATAGGCAAGCCCTGGCATTTGCGCCATTACTTTACGCAATTCGTTGAGCAGTTCCACTTTAGTTTTCATGCGCCAAGTATCTGCTGGCTGCAAAATTAAAAAGTTATCGGTTTGATTTAATCCCATCGGATCCAAGCCCAACTCATCTGAACCTACGCGAGAGTAGATTTCTTTCACTTCCGGCACTTGGCTCAAAATAGCACGCTGCACATTCATGTCAGTGACCATACTTTGCTGTAAATTAATGGAGGGTAATTTTTCCACCCCAATAATTAGATCTCCCTCATCCATCGTTGGCATAAAAGTTTTGCCAATTTGCGTGTAGACAACACCGGTCAATACCAGCATGACACAAGCTGCAATGACAATCGCTTTAGCATGGTCCAAACTCCATTTAAGTGCTGGCTCATAAATAGCGAGTGCTTTTCGCACCAGCCAAGGCTCTTCATGGCTGACTTCTTTAAGTAAGAACGAAGCTAGGACCGGAATCACCGTGAGCGACAAGAACAAAGAACCCGCTAGTGCAAACATAATCGTCAGCGCAACTGGCGTGAATAATTTACCTTCCAAACCCTGCAGGGTAAGTAAGGGTAAAAATACAGTGATAATAATCAACACCCCAGCGGTAACCGGAACGCTGACCTCGCGCACTGCGCGGTAAATGACATGCATCCGTGGCAGGCTCTCGCGTTTTTTGCTTTCGGCGAGATGCGACACGATATTTTCAACCACCACCACTGCGGCATCGACCAACATACCAATAGCAATTGTGAGACCGCCCAAGCTCATCAAATTGGCCGACATGCCAAAATAGCGCATCAGCAAAAAAGTAAATAAAGCCGACAATGGAAGAATGAAAGCAATGGTCAACGCCGCGCGGAAATTACCTAAAAATAAGACCAGTAAGATCAGCACCAAGACAACCGCTTCAAGCAAGGCTTTGGTCACCGTATGTACGGCGCGCTCAACTAAACTTCCTCGATCATAAAACACATGGGTGGTCACACCCTTAGGCAGCGTCGGCGCGATTTCCGCTAACTTTTTCTTTACGCCATCTACCACTTCCTGGGCATTTGCGCCACGCAAGCCCAGCACCAGGCCTTCAACCACTTCTCCTTTACCATTACTGGTCACGGCACCGTAGCGGGTAATGGCACCGATGCGAACATCGGCAATATCCGCGATTTTTACCGACATGCCCTGCTCAGACCTTACTGAGGTGTTTTGCACGTCTTCTATCGTTTTAAAAGCACCTTCAGCGCGCACTAATAATGAGCCTTCACCGTCATTCAGTTTGCCAGCGCCGCCATTACGGTTATTCTTCTCTAATACTTGTTGCAGGACATCAATGGCCACGCCACGGGCATACATCCGCGCGTTATCTGGCACAATTTCAAAGCTACGCACGTAACCGCCCAATGTATTGACATCAGCCACTCCAGGGACAGTACGCAGTTGCGGACGGATTACCCAGTCCAACAGGGTGCGGCGCTCTTGTAGGCTTAAGCTATCGCTTTCTACCGTAAACATAAACATTTCACCCAATGGGGTGGTCAAGGGAGCCATGCCACCTGAAGCATCGGCGGGTAAACTTGGCCATACGGCATTTAAACGCTCGGCCACCTGCTGCCTTGCCCAGTAAATATCTGTGCCATCGGCAAAGTCGACCGTAATATCCGTCAGCGCATATTTAGCCACCGAACGTAAACCAGTCTGATTGGGGATACCAAGCACTTCCACTTCAATAGGGGCAGTAATGCGCGCTTCGACTTCCTCCGGCGTCATTCCCGGAGCTTTAACAATAATTTTAACTTGTGTGGAAGATACGTCTGGAAAAGCATCGATCGGCAAGGCTTGGTAGGCTAACGCCCCCGCAGCCGCCAAACCGATAGTCATGATTAGCATCAACAGCCTTTGCGTCAATGCGAATTGAATCAGCTTAGGTAACATTATTCAGCCCCTAAACCTAACCAAGTACCTTTGATTGCGGAGACCCCTGATACCGCTACTTTCTCACCCTCTTTAAATTTAGCGTCAACCACCGCATCGTCGCCCTCCTCTGAAATCACAGTGACCTCTTGCGGACGGAAGCCTGTGCTTATTTGCACAAAGACCAAAGCCTTGGCCCCCTGTCTAGCTAAGGCCGATTTTGGCACACTAAAATGCTTGGCTTCACTACCTAAACTAATCTCGGCTTCCACAAACTGGCCTGGTGATAACTTTTCAGCGCCCTGCGTAATTTCGGCACGCAAGTGCAAAGTTTGATCAGCCTTGTTGACGCTGCGAATGACCGCGACCAATTTTCCACTAGCCTGCAATTTAGGGACTAATACCGGCATACCAATTTTGACAAACGGCAAGCCTTCAAGTGGCGCGTGAATTTCCAGCCATAGTGGACTCAATCTGCCAATGCGATAAATTGGCATCGCCGTGTCAACGCGCTGTCCAGTGGTGACAATTTGTTCTAACACTTGACCTGCAATAGGCGCAGTTAGCGTAATGCCACTCGTCATGCCGGTGCTTGGATTTAATCGAGAAAGCTCTTCTGAGCCCATACCAGCCAAGCGTAAAGCTTGTTTTAATTCTGCTAGAGAAGCGCTACTGGCTTCATGTGCACTTTCGGTCTCAAGAAAACGGCGTTGCGGAATGATGCCATCTTTAAATAACTCAGCATCACGCGCCAAACTTTTGGCTGAAAGTTTATTTTGCGTCATCGCCAACAAATAATCTTTTTGTAAACGCAATAAGTCTGCACTAGTTAAATGTGCAATGGGCTGACCTACTTTTACTTGCTGCCCGGCCGCCACAAACAGCTGGTCTATTAAACCAGCTTGCGGCGCACTCACTACGCGCTCTTGACCTACTGGCACCACAATCTCTGCTGGAAAACGGCGGCTGCTGAGCATGGTATTTTTGCCAACCGGGGTGACCGTAACGCCTAGGCTTTGTTGCTGAGTAGCAGTCATTACAACGTCAGCAGCTTGCGCACCGCCGACAAAGGTTAAATAAATTGTGCTGATTAATACTAGGTTTAACAGGCGGGCAATGGCATTCACGGTAATACTCCTACGACTTGGTTATAGCGGGCAATATCCCACTGCAGTTGAATTTGACGGGTAGTAAATGCACGTTCGGTATCATAAGTTTGCGCTTGCACACGTAGCAAACTTACTAAGTCCGTTTCACCTAAGCTGAATGCTTTTTGTGCCAATTTGGCACTCTCTTTAGCTATGTCATATTGCTTAGTCGCAATAGTCAGTTCAACACGGCTCACACTCAAATTATGCTCGGCTTCATGCATCATGGCTTCAAGCGCAGTACGTAGCTTCTCGCGTTCGGTGAGCGCATATCCAACGCCCATCTCAGCAGCCGCTTTAATCGGCGCAGCACGGGTGTCCCCGCCAAATGGAATTCTGAGTCTTAACCCAACACTGTCATTGGATAAGTTGTCGAATGCGCCCTGCGTTCTACGCATATTGAGTAAAACTTGTAGATTTTCATGACTTTCTATTTGCGCTAGATTGCGTTCTGTTTCAGCTAATCCCAGTTTAGATTCAGCCTCTATCCAGATAGATGAATGACTATAATCTTCCAAATTTGACTGCGTCTCAACAAAACTACCAGGCAACTCATGCAAACCAGTGAGTATAAAATAACGATGGCGCGCGTGCATCACCTCAGCGTCAGCACGCAATTGTTCTCTTTCTGCACGCAACGTTTCTTGTTGTGCGAGCATGAAGTCAGTTTTGGCCATTTCACCAGCCCGATATCGTTTCTCTACATCAAGTTGTAAACTACGTGCTAGCTCAAGTTTACTGGAAGTTAAAGCTAGGTTATTGTCATTGAAGGCGATATCCCACAGCGCCTCACGGAGCATACCAGCCACTTGCAATCTTATACTTTCACGACTGGCAGCCACATTGGTCTGAAAAGCATCTGCCACTTTAAGGCGATTGCTACGCTGGTTTGGTAGCCAAACTGGCAACTCAACCTCAGCTAACCACTCGCGCTCATTGCGTCCACTGGCTAGCGCATCATTTTGATGGGCTACAATCATGGCAGGTGTGGACGGTAAAATGGCGTGAGCAATAAGTGCTTTTGCCGTGACCATTCCCTCGCGGGACTGCAACGAAGCCTGCATGGGGTTGCGGGCTATCGTTTTTTCTAAGACATCGTGTAATTGCAAATTTGGATTAACCAACAACGCATCAACGTGGTCGCTATCGGCAGCAAGCGTTGGAACAACCCATGTCGCTGTTGATAAACAGACCATGACCAGTTGTAACCATCGTTTAAAATTCAGCATGAAACTCTCCTAAAATCAAAAAATAACATTGCAAAATGACACCAATGTTAATTATTTATTGATTTAGAACAGAGGTGGGGCGCGTGGAGAAGATTGAGGTCTGAGATGAATCGGCAACGCGAATGAAAAACGCGTTGCAAATAAAATGGAATGGCTTTTAGCCAAAACCATTGCAAGTACAAATAATACGGCTAACAACGGAAGCAGAAGCAAGTCAAAGCGCTCAAGCAGGGCTTTATTTACCCCTATTGTATGAGAGCCGTTACTAATGTTTTTAAAAACCGGGGTTTTATCTATCGCTTGTAATGAGTCGTCTGCAGCCATGTGCAGACCCTGGCCTTGTTGTGGGCTATCAGTCTCAAAATGGGCATGAATTAAGGGCGAGATCATTTGCAAGAAAGCAAACCAAATCACAATCGTCCATAGAATTTTTTTATTGGGTACTAAAAACATCTCTTTAATATAACAGTTATTTTCATAATGACAAACGCGCATCGCCACAGTCAATCTTGATGCACAATAAGATAAATTAGATTGTAGCAATTAGAATTATAGAAGGAAGGTGCTTAAAGTAATGAGGCCAACGAAGAGTTGCCATTGCAGGCTTCTCTTAAGATGAATTTAATATGAACGCTTTCTTGGGGTATAAGTAGCACCGCTAGACTCAATATGTCTAAACGTAATACGGCCATTATTAATGTCATAAGGTGACAATTCCAAGGTGACTTTATCGCCTGCTAAGATGCGTATATGATTCTTTTTCATCTTACCACCAGTGTAAGCAATCAACTTATGTCCATTATCAAGCGTCACACGGTAGCGTGAGTCAGGCAATATTTCCATTACCACACCATTCATTTCAATTAGTTCTTCTTTAGCCAAATCGGTATCTCCAGTAATATTTCGAGGCATGCATTTAGCGACAATCTCATTGAGATTGCAACATGGATAAACTGAGGTGTAGACCAGCTAAATTAAAACACCCCAAAAATACATAGCCAATTCGTTGATTATTATAGGCTTACAGGGGTCATTTAGCAATGTATACCCCCAGCTAATTTAATTAAGCAATCATTGTCAGCGTAATTATTCATAAAATAAATTAACTTTATAGTGATAAGATAGTAAATATTGCTTGACAGGTCGATTGATTACCCGTAAAAAGCAATCTTGGCGTTTGATTTTTTGATTTTTCTGATTCCGCAAGGTTCATTATATTTTGAAAACCCGAACTTTTAGGGTGCCCCCCTTTTTTAAAGTATGGATATATAAGATATGGCTACAGGTTTAGTTAAATGGTTTAATGATTCTAAAGGTTTTGGTTTCATTACTCCTGATGCAGGCGGTGACGATTTATTTGCTCACTTTTCAGCAATCGTAGATAGCGGTTACAAATCATTGAAAGAAAATGATCGCGTTACTTTTGACGTGACAGACGGACCTAAAGGTAAACAAGCTTCTAACATTCAGAAAGCTTAAGTTACTAAGAATCCAATGAAAATGGCCCTTAATTGGGCCATTTTTTTATCTAAATTTTCACACTAAGTTTATTCATTAAGACATTCACCCCATTTGTAAACTTACCAAGATTTGCGCAGAAAGCTTCGGGGTTCAGCCCGGAGATGGATAGCGCGAGCTCCGGAGGTGCTCATAATGTTGGTGTTCTCTGATTTTCAACGTATTGTTTGATCACTGACAGCGGAGCGCCTCCGCAGGATGCCGCGAAGTAAGAAGGTGACCACAACACGTTCTTCCAATAACGATGAGCAATGTCAGGACGCTCTTTTCTAAGCAAGCGACTCGACACCCCTTTTAAGCTATTCACTAACGTTGACAACTGTGCTGTTGGTAAATATTCAACTAGAAGATGCACGTGGTCGTCTTCTCCATTCATTTCAACTAATTTCACATCGGCTTTTTCACAGACTCTGGCGAAATGCTCACGCAATAACTGAATCGCATCTGCATCCAATACATGGCGTCGATATTTAGTCACAAAGACTAAATGCGCATGCAATGCAAAAACACAATGCCTGCCTGTTCTAATTGCTTGATTTTTATCCATAGACCAATTATAATATACGCTATGATACGTCGTCAAGCCTATAAATTTCAATTAAAGACCAATTTATCACAAGCTCGCCAAATGCGACGCTTTGCCGGTGCTTGTCGCTTTGTCTTTAATCAGGCGCTGGCCTTGCAAAAGGCAAAGTATGAAGCAGGCAATAAGAAGCTAAGTTATGCAGACTTGTGTGCTGAGTTGCTAACATTAAAATCGAGTAATCCATGGCTTGGCGAATCTCCCTCTCAAACGCTACAACAATCACTGAAGGATTTGGAACGTTCGTACAAGAATTTCTTTGCCAAGCGCGCGGACTTTCCGCGCTTTAAGAAAAAAGGTTTGTCTAGCAGCTTCAGATTCCCGCAAGGCTGTAAGTTAGATCAAGCGAACAATCGTATCTTTCTGCCGAAACTTGGTTGGATGCACTATCGTAATAGTCGTGAAGTCTTAGGTGAAGTCAAGAATGTGACGGTGTCACATTCTTGCGGTCATTGGTATATCTCTGTTCAGACTGAGCGTGAAGTATCTGATGTCATCCATCCATCCACTAGTGCGATAGGTGTTGATATGGGGATTGCACAGTTTGCGACATTAAGTGATGGTCATGTTTTTGCTGCTGTAAATAGCTTTAAACAAAAGCAAAAACGATTAGCACGCTACCAGCGTACTTTCAGTCGCAAAGTAAAATTCAGTCAAAATTGGAAGAAACAGAAAAGCAAGATCGGAAGGTTACATCAAACAATTGCGAATATTCGGAAAGATTACTTGCATAAGACCACCACAATCATCAGCCAAAACCACGCGATGATTGTGATTGAAGATTTGCAAGTAAAGAATATGAGCAAGAGTGCGAGTGGCAATCTGGATAAGCCAGGACGTCATGTGAAAGCCAAATCAGGCTTAAACAGATCGATTCTGGATCAAGGCTGGTTTGAATTCAGGCGTCAGATTGAATACAAGCAAGTCTGGCGTGGAGGTGATGTGCTTGCGGTTCCACCGCAATACACTAGCCAGCGTTGCAGTTGTTGCGGTACAGTATCTAAAGAAAACCGCCAGTCACAAGCGAAGTTTGCTTGTATAGCCTGCGGTTATCAAGCGAACGCTGACGTTAACGCAGCGATGAACATATTAGCGGCAGGACATGCCGTATTAGCTTGTGGAGAGATTGTGCAACAAGACAACTCTGTGAAGCAAGAACTCACTGAGGAGACTTCGCATGAACACGCGTAGCTCGGTAGGAATCCTCGGCATTCATGCCGGGGAGGATGTCAA
>CAILXF010000027.1 GCA_903838125.1 uncultured Pseudomonadota bacterium
CAAACTCAAAGTTGACGCAACCTAAGGCGGCGGTTGCAAGTGTGTCCAATACATATTGGCTGTTAGCTGCATTTAAGCTACCAGCAATCACTGGTTTGCTTATCGCTTGATGATAGACCGTTAGCGCACCCTTGCCTAAATGCGCCTGATTATTTTTTTTTGCATAAGGAGTAATGTTAAGCGGTAGTTGTAATTGAGCTGCGCGTGCTTGTAGCATAGTCGCGTCTGCAATTACCACTACATTAGCTGCTAAGGGTTGTTGAGCTAGCATAATGCATAGATCTGGACCTATGCCTGCCGGTTCGCCTGCTGTAATGGCAATTGTTGGCAATAACATCTTGAGCTTAAGGGAAGACTAGAACTTATCTTCGAGTCGTAGTTCTACAAAAGCGCGATCACGGAGTTCTCTTACCCAATCTTGGTAAGCTTCTTCAGATTTTCTTTTTCGAATTTCTTGGCGTGCTTTCAAGCGCGCAGCTTCTTTACTCATGTCCTGTTTGCGTCTTTCTAATACCTGAATCACGTGCCAGCCAAACGGAGTGCGCACGGTAGAACTAATCTGACCATCTTTAAGTTCGTTCATGGCCTTTTCAAATAATGGTACTGTATCGCCGGGATTGACCCAGCCTAAGTCCCCTCCGTTAGATGCGGAGCCGTCTTCAGAGAACTGACGAGCGAGCACTTCAAATTTTTCGCCATTGTCTAAACGCTCTTTAATTAAATCGATTTTCTTTTTACCCTCATTCTCAGAAGTTACTTCTGAAAGCTTAATCAGGATATGACGCGCATGCGTTTGTTCAATGACTAAAGGTGAACTGCCACCTCGCTTACTAATCAATTTAAGTATGTGGAAGCCGTTAGGGCTTCGTAAAACTTCTGACACGGTGCCAACCTGCATATTTTTTAAAGCATCTAAAAATAAGGCTGGCATTTGTGTGCTACTTTTCCAGCCTAAACTACCACCTTCTAAGGCGTTAGGGGCGTCAGAAAAGCTTGCTGAAACTTTTGCAAAGTTAGTGCCTGCCTGAAGTGCTTTGATCACTTCATCAACCTTAGCCTTAGCTTTTTGCACATCTTCTGTGGCACCTTCTTCTGGGGTGCGAATTAAAATATGCGCGATTTCATATTCGTCCTGATTTTCATTGCTAGAGGCCTGTGTGGTCAAGAAGTTGTCAATTTCAGATTCACTGACATTGATACGGCTATCTACTTCGCGCTCGCGCAGCCTTGCGATTGTAATTTCATTGCGGATATCGGCCCTAAATTTACCCATACTGACGCCATCTTTAGCTAAGGCATCGGAAAATTCAGTCAGTGTGAGCTGGTTTTGTTCAGCAATACGTTCTATAGTTTTGTCGAGCTGACTGTCATCAACTTTAAGGCCTGACTGTGCCGCGTATTGCAGTTGTAGGGTGTCGGAAATTAAACGCTCTAAAATTTGTTTACGTAAAATATTCTCTGCTGGCAATTCGGTGCCTTGTTTTTGCAGTTGTGCGGTAACTGTACGAATGCGGCTTTCTAGCTCCTGCTCAGTCACTACAGTTTGATCAACAATGGCAACGATGCGGTCAATTTTGACCACTTCAGCAGCCTGTGTGGAAGCGTTTATGCAGACTAGCGCTGAGGTGATTAGTAGTAAGAATGGAATAATTTTTCGCAAAATAGATACTCGTAAAAGTTATTGATAGGTTTCAGGCATAAGACCAGTGTTTACATAACCCGGCACGCTACGTTTAATAATGCCCAGTGGATTTGCGCCAATAGAAGCTAATCCACCAAGTTCAAGCTGGAAAAATAGCGCATAGTTGGCATTGCCAGATGTGGCTGTTGGTATGGTGGCAATGGTACTAATGCGCTGAATAACAGATCTTGCAATCCAGCAACCAGCATTATATTCTACCCCAGCTAAGGATTCGATCATTTGTTTAGTTTGTATTGAGTAATTGATACGACCTACGGCAAACCAGCCTGGTTTTATCGGCCATTGACCGGAGACGTTAAACTGATCAACGTTGGCTGCTGCAATTGCCGCGGCAACTGTTACAGGACTAGTGCCTGGTGCAAAATAAATTGTACTTAATGCATCGTTACGATGACTGTAACTCAGATTTAGCACCTTTCCAGGCTCAGGACTATAACGACTAGTAATGGTTTGATTGGGCGTTACACCAGCTAGAGTGTTATATCTTAAAAAAGCATCTACTTTCCAATTTGTTTTCAAATTGGCGCTCAGCCCAGCAATGATGTCTGAGCTATTGCTTTGTCTAAAGGCTGCAGGATTTGTGTAATCAAGTGCTACTTTTTGATTAGAAAAATAATAACGTTGGCCGATTGAGGCTGATAGCCTTTGCATGCCCGTGTCTGATTCAATAAAGCGAGTGGTTAGTCCTGCACTGATTTGATTGGCATTATTAATACGGTCATTACCAGAGAACTGGTTCTCTGCGAATAACGAGCTAAAGTTTAAATCAATTACACCAGAGTCAAACACAGGGATTTTGGACTGATCTGTATTTGGTATATATACGTAGAATAACCTTGGTTCCAAAGTTTGTGCGTAGGCTCGGTTCGCTATTTTAAAATCACGGTCAAAGTACAAACCACTATCTACGCTCAATATAGGCAGTGCGCGCTGTTGCGGCCCTAAGTTGTTTGGATCGTTGTTAAGAGTGTAGCTAGTCATGTGTACACCGACTTTGGGTGTAATGTAGCCATAAGGACGGGTAAAGGACTCAGTGATGCTAGGGTAAGCTGTTAGCCGTGTGCCTGTAGTTAGCAGGGCGGCATTAATATTACTGCTATTTGTATCAAAGGCGACCAGTTGCGTATATAAGTTCGCTTTGATGTCACCATAATACTTAGAGCCACTTAGCGTCAGTTGAGGTAAGCGTTCGTATGGATAGGATACGCCGTCTAGGGTTTGGAATTTTTGTGCAAGAGCGTTAAAGCGCCAGGTTTCATTTGCGTAATCAACATTAAACTGCTGTGGCAACAGCACGCGGCTGGTGGTGGTAATCCGTGTGGATAATTCAGAGAAGTAGAGGTTATCTGATGTTTTTTCAACGGCATAGCCTGCGGACCAGCCGTTGCCAAAAATTTGCTTATGCTTTAGGTTGATGAAGTAACGATTATTGCCAGTTTGATTGTCGCTGGGTAGATATTCAAGATTATCAATACCTGAATATTGTTCTTCCAAGTATCTGAACTGACCTTGCAACTGAACACCGCGTTTACTTAATTCACGCATGGTAATGGTCGCATCTCTGTTGGGGGCAATATTCCAGTAGTAGGGTATTGAAAATTCGAAGCCGCTGAGGGATGTGCTACCGTAACTTGGTGCCAAAAAGCCACTTTCACGCTGACCGCCGTAGGAGAATGCAATGTATGGGGAGTACAGTATGGGTACACCTTTAAACTCTATATAGCCATGTTGAGCCGTACCTGATTCGCTATAGCCATTTAGTTTCAATTCTTTGGCTTTGAGGTACCAGTCGTCCACACCGACTTTGCAGGTGGTATAACTTGCGTCAAGTAAGCGCTTTTTATCAAGGCCTTCAAAAAAGAGAACACTGGCATCGGCACGTGATTTTGTAGGTAATGGTTCGGAGCCAAGCGTTGTGGAAAAGGGTGCCAAACTGGTTGGGATGTCATTATCTTGTGCAGTCAGATCTACGGGTTGCTGGGTGAGTTGTGTGGACCTAGCAGGCGTAACTCCTACGCTGAGCTGCTCTTTTGTTCCCAGTGCTTTTGTAATGTTGATCGTGGCATCACGCATGTCACCTATGCTTTCAGATAGTCGCATATTGAGTTCAGGCCCATGAAGATTAGCATCGCCTAATTCTATGCTCACATTACCCTTTGCATGTAGTTCATCATTTTGCACATCGTATTCAATAATGTCGCCAAAGATATCTTGCTTGTCGCGGTGAAGCGATGCATTGCCGATGGCGCGCATTTGCCTATCTAAATGCAGTTCAAGCTTATCACCGTCAATAACGATAGCATCACTAATTGGTATTGGATTGGCAACGACTTCGGCCTGGCTACTGAGGCTTAATAGCAATAAAGCAGCGCTAATGGCTGTAAATGCATGATTTTTTAGCATGCATTAATCACTAAATTTACTGTGAGATTAGCTTGGATGATAGGCGAATAGAAGAGAGGCACGTGTATATAGGCAGACGGTTTTATTTTATCAATGATAAAATCTCATAAATCGAAGTTTTTGGCAATCAATAATTAGAAATAGCTGCTACCAAACAAGGTTTTTTTAATTTAACTCTAGGCGCTTGCCTAAACATATATTTGGATAAGTGTTCGTGGACAATAGACAGCAACAACTTGAAACTTGGTTAAGTACAGCATTAAACTCGGCAGAATTCACCCTAACAACCGCATCCGCAGATGCCAGTTTTAGGCGCTATTTCAGGGTGAAGGTGGCTGATAAAACTTTGATTGTAATGGATGCGCCGCCAACGCATGAGAGTTGTGCGCCTTTTGTGCAAGTGGCACAATTATTGGCAGGGGCTGGTTTAAACGCACCTAAGGTGTTGGCGCAAGATTTGGCGCAGGGGTTCTTATTGTTAAGTGATCTCGGTGATGATACTTATTTATCTAAGCTTAATAACGAAACTGCGCCAGAACTCTATAAAAATGCCACCGATGCTTTGATTAAAATGCAAGGTATCAGCGTCACAGGGATTTTACCAAATTATGATGCAACCTTGCTAAGTCGTGAGATGCAACTGTTTCCTGATTGGTATGTTGCGCAGCACTTAAAAGCTAGCTTAACGCCTGAGCAACAAGTTGTTTTAAATAATACTTTTAAGTTGTTGAATGAAAATATTTTAGCGCAAGGTCAAGTGTTTGTTCACCGTGATTATCACTCCCGCAACTTAATGTTAACCACAGAAAATAACCCGGGAATTTTGGATTTTCAAGATGCGGTGTATGGCGCGATTAGCTATGACTTGGTTTCATTGTTAAAAGATGCTTATATAGGATGGGATGAAGAGCAGGTGATTGACTGGGCTGTGCGCTATTGGCAACCAGCAAAAAAAGCAGGGTTGCCGATATCAGACGACTTTTCTGAGTTTTATCGGGATTTTGAATGGATGGGTGCGCAGCGCCATATTAAGGTGCTAGGTATTTTTGCACGCTTGAGCCATCGAGATGGCAAGCATAGTTATCTCAATGATATGCCTATAGTCATGGCTTACTTACGCAAAGTGTGTGAGCGCTACGTGGAATTAAGACCTATGTTAAGGCTGTTAAATCAATTGGAACAGTCGCAGCCGCAAGTAGGATACACATTCTAGTGCGAGCGATGATTCTAGCTGCAGGTCGCGGTGAGCGCATGCGGCCACTCACCGATCACACACCTAAACCGTTGCTGACCGTTGGGGGTAAGCCTTTAATTGTCTGGCATTTAGAGCGGTTGGCTAGTGCCGGCTTTACGGAAGTAATTATTAATCACGCACATTTAGGTAGTCAAATTGAATCGGCTTTGGGTAATGGTAGTCAGTGGGGCTTAAATATTCAGTATAGCCCTGAGCCAACGGCCCTAGAAACAGCGGGTGGCATTGCTCAGGCGTTGCCGTTATTAGGAGACTCACCATTTGTTGTTGTAAACGGTGACACCTATACTGAATTTGATTTTTTCACTATACAGCATGCCTTAGCAGCGCCCTCGTTAGCGCATTTGATTATGGTAGATAATCCAGCGCAGCATACAGAAGGTGATTTTGTCTATCAAAATGGTCAATTGTTAGCTACTGGGGCACCTAAGTTAACTTTTTCTGGTGTCGGTGTATATCAACCTAGCTTGTTTGCTAATATTGAGCGTGGACAAGCCGCGAAGCTAGCGCCTATTTTACGTGTGGCTATTGAGCAACACTTGGTAAGCGCATCTTATTACCAGGGTGTATGGCATGATATAGGCACGCCAAAACGTTTAGCCGATTTAGATCAACAGCTAACAGCCAGAACTTAATTAATCATGCTGGCTTAGATTGAACCTTATCGGCCGTTAAGCGCCCAAAAAGATTGGTAATATTATCCCCGTTCGGAACGAAACTAGAGGTCGCATGAATTTAGATATCGCAGAATTTAAGGTAAGAAGACAAAAGCTCATGGAAGCCATGGGTAATGGTGTCGCCATTATTCCTACAGCGAACGAAGCTATACGCAACCGAGACAGTCATTATCCCTACCGTTTCGATAGTTACTTTTACTACTTAACTGGCTTCCAAGAGCCTGAGTCAGTATTGGTGTTGGTGGCAGCTAGCGTCAGCGGTCCTGCACAATCTATATTGTTTTGTCGCGACAAGGATATGGAGCGTGAAATTTGGGATGGCTTTAGATTTGGAGCTGATGCCGCGCGAGAAAGCTTTGGTTTTGATGCGGCCTACTCTATTCATGAATTGGACGAAGTATTATTAAAACTCTTAGGCAATCAGCCTAAATTATTTTTTAGCCTAGGTGAAAGTTTAACTTGGGATAATCGAGTGACGGGTTGGATCAATAATTTGCGCGCACAGGCGCGCACAGGTGTGAGCGTTCCAGATGAGATTGTTGACGTGCGTAAACTGGTTGATGAATTACGTCTATATAAATCGCCGTTTGAGCAAGCCTTAATGAGAAAATCTGCTGTGATCGCATCGGAGGCCCATAACCGCGCCATGCGATTTACGCAACCGAATATGATGGAATACGAAGTTGAGGCAGAATTTTTGCATGAGTTTTATCGAAAGGGTGCGCAATCTCCAGCTTATACCAGTATCGTTGCTGGGGGTGCCAATGCATGCACGCTTCACTACAACGCGAACAATGCGAAACTTAATGCTGGTGATTTGTTGTTGATAGATGCAGGCTGTGAGTTTAATGGATATGCTTCAGATATTACGCGTACTTTTCCGGTCAATGGTAAATTTAGCGGCGCGCAAAAGGAGGTCTATGAGCTTGTATTAGCCGCACAAGCGGCAGCCATTGCCAAAGTGAATATAGGTAGTCATTGGAATGAGCCGCACGAGGCCGCTTTGAACGTTCTGATACAAGGTTTTATTGATTTGAAGTTATGTATAGGTACTCGCGATGCGGTATTGGACTCAGGCACCTATCGGCAGTTTTATATGCATAGAACTGGACATTGGTTAGGTTTAGACGTACATGATGCAGGTGAGTATAAAGATAAGCGGAATGACTGGCGTAAGTTGGAGCTTGGTATGGCATTAACGGTGGAGCCGGGTTGTTATATTCGTCCAGCCGACAATGTGCCAGAAGCATTTTGGAATATAGGCATACGTATAGAGGATGATGTGTTGGTGACCGCCAATGGCTGTGAAGTAATAACAGCTAGTGCCGTAAAAACAGTCGCCGATATTGAAGCGTTAATGCAAAGCTAGATGCCACAACCAATTATCATCATTGGTGGTGGGCCAGTAGGTGCAACCTTAGCTTTATTGCTTGTCAAGCAAGGGGTAAGTGTGACCGTGCTCGAAGCTCGTAGTCTTGGTGCCGCGCATAGTGAAAGCCGTGCCTTAGCTTTGTCTTTTGGCAGTCGGCGCATCTTAGAAAAACTTGGTTTGTGGGGAGCTCTAAGCACTCAGGCAACGCCCATTAATAGTATCCATGTTTCACAAAAAGGTAGTTTTGGTCGCACTCAGTTGCACGCTGGTGATTACCATCAGGAAGCATTGGGCTATGTCTTATCCTATGGCGTATTAAGCGCAGCATTGGATCGTGCAATTGCCGATGCAAAGTCTGTGAATTTTATATTTGAAGCAAGTGCCTCCAACATTGTTTATGACGCATCAGAGGCAACGGTAACTTATACTCATGGCGGTCTAGCTCATAGCATTAGTAGCCCTTTGGTGGTGCTTGCTGATGGTGGACGTACCTTGGATGAACTGACAGGCTTGAGTCGTGAAACCAAAGAGTATGGTCATGATGCTTTAGTAACTAAAGTGCGTGCGGAGCTACCGCATCATAATGTCGCTTATGAACGCTTTACTGCCAACGGCCCGATTGCTTTATTGCCTAATGGAGGTGAGTTTGACTTTTCATTGGTGTGGACCGGTGAAAAATCGTTTATTACGTCAATGCTCAGCTTAAGTGATGCTGACTTTTTGGAAAAATTTCATCAGCAGTTTGGTGATCGTGTGGGCGATTTTTTAAGTGTTGAAAAACGTCTAAGTTTCCCCTTGAAAATGGCGAAACTAAAACCAGATGCGCAGCAATCTAAGCATTTAGTGGTGATTGGTAACGCTGCGCAAACCATGCATCCAGTCGCGGGACAGGGTTTTAATGTTGGTTTGCGTGATGCGGAATCTTTGGCTCAACATATTGCCAGTGCCTCTGCCGATGAATTAGGGTCTGCCAACATGCTGGCTAGTTACCAAGCCAGTCGCAAGTCTGATACTAAAGGAGGTTTATTTTTTACAGATTTTCTAGTCAATTTATTCTCAAATGATTTGGTTGGCCTGTCTGCCTTGAGAGGCGCTAGTTTAGGGGTTTTTGACGTGATTCAGCCGGTTAAAAAGTATTTGGTTGGTAAAATGAGTTTCGGAAAATGAGTCACGAAGTTGAAGTATTGTGCACAGATATCGCTATCGTCGGTGCAGGATTAGTGGGTCTTTCTGCTGCGATTGCCTTGCATCATGCTGGATTTCTGGTGCGATTGATTGATAGTCAAAGTCCATTGCAATTTGACCTTGTTGACGAAAATTGGGATAGCAGAATTTACGCCATTAGCCCTAATAATGCACGCTGGCTAGGAAGTTTTGGGGTGTGGAATTTATTAAATCCTAAGCGAATTGGCACTATGCAGGCTATGGAAATTTATGGAGATAGCGCAGCCTCCCCTTTGTTACTTGAGACTGAAGATGTTCATTCAGATCAATTAGGCTTCATAGTTGAAGCACGCGCGCTGCAGCAGGCTCTGTTCCAAAGGGTGGTTGAGCTAGGCATTCCAACTATGTTGGATACGAGTTGCACGGCCATTAAAAGCAGTACCAAAAAAGCTAGCTTAAGCGTGACTAGCCAGCTTCATTCGGAACAACTTATTGAAGCCCAATTGCTTTTGGCTGCTGATGGCAGTCAATCTTGGTTACGCCAGCATGTCGGTATAACTGTGGCCAAAACTTCCTATCAGCAAGTAGCGGTGGTGGCCAACTTTAGTGTTGAGAGATCCCATGCCAGTATTGCGCGACAATGGTTTTCCAACAGTGAAGATAGTGCTTTAAGCATTTTGGCATGGTTGCCTTTACCAGAAAATACCATTTCTATTGTGTGGTCGGTCTCAACTGAATATGCCGCTAAACTTCTAGCTTTAAGCGAAGAAGAGTTTGCTCGCTGTGTAGCCGAAGCTGGCGGACATTGTTTAGGCAACTTTAAATTGCTGGCCAAGCCGTCAACATTCCCCTTAAGCTTGCAGAAAACGGCGGCACTAAACCAAGACTGCGTGTTACTGGTGGGGGATGCCGCACATCAAGTTCACCCGATGGCTGGTCAAGGCGTAAATTTAGGCTTTAGGGATGTCATTGATTTAGTTAAAATCTTGACTGAGAAAAATCAATATCAAGGCATAAACGATAGCAGCTTGTTTAGAAAATATACGCGCCTTAGAAAAGCCGATATGATGCAGATGCTTTTATTAACTGACGGGCTCTATAAGCTGTTTTCGAGCCAACATCCTGTGGTTAAAAAAGTAAGAAATCTTGGATTGTCTATGACACAGTATTCAGCCATAAAAAAAATGTTGGTGGCTATTGCTATTGCACTTTAAGCATATTGTAATCATTTTATTACATAATTTACATAGAAGGAATTTGCATGTTTAAACAATTAGTCGGCTTTGCCTTATATGCTGCATTTACAACCTTAGCAATGGCTGATGAGGCTAGTGTGAAAAAAGCAGTAGAGGCGGCTTATCCAAAGTTTAAGGTTGAAAGCGTCACTAAGACCAGTTATGGAGGGTTGTATGAAGTGTTTATGGGCGGGCAAATCATCTATACCGATGAAAAAATGAGTTTTTTAATTGCCGAGGGCCGCTTAGTTGATCCAAAATCTAAAAAAGATATTACAGGCGAGCGTCTAGAAGAACTTACGAAAGTAGACTTTTCCAGCCTGCCGCTAGAGCAAGCGATTAAAGTAGTTAAAGGCAATGGTAGTCGTAAGTTGGTCGTATTTTCTGATGTGGACTGTCCGTATTGTAAGCGTTTAGAGCAAAATGAATTAAGCAATATTAGCGATGTTACGGTGTACACTTTCCTATATCCAATAGCGCAATTACACCCAGAAGCTGCCGCTAAGTCTAAGTTGATTTGGTGTGCAACAAACAAGGTGAAAGCTTGGGATGATTGGATTTTTCATAACCAACTACCCAAAACTAGTGCTAACTGTGATGTCCCGCTTGAAAGGGTAGGTGAGTTGGCGAGAACTCTAGGTGTGACCAGTACGCCTACTTTAATCTTTTCAGATGGTAAGCGCATGTTAGGTGCACAGCCATATAAGGAAATTGAGCGGGCGCTAATGGCAGCAAATAAGAAGTAGGCACTGCACCGATTATTAAGGGACACCTTAAATAAGGCGTCAGGCCAAATAGCATTGAGTGGAATACTTGACATTTATCCCTAAGCAAATTATAAAGTGGCTTAGGTGTTTGGATTCGAGTTTTTTTGCACTCAACTTTAATTAAGCGGCTGCAATCTCTATACTTGAGGCAAACTTTTTGGGGCGCCCCCTTTAGTCTTAGGTAAGGAAGTATAAAATGGCAACAGGTACCGTAAAGTGGTTTAATGATTCTAAAGGCTTCGGCTTTATTACTCCAGATGATGGTGGTGACGATTTATTCGCCCATTTCTCTGCGATTGTAGATGCTGGTTACAAAAGTCTTAAAGAAGGCGAGCGCGTAAGCTTTGAAGTGACCGATGGTCCAAAAGGCAAGCAAGCATCAAATATTCAAAAAGCTTAAGTTTTTTCTAGCGGAAGTACTTTCATAACTGCTAGTACTGGTTAGATTAAATGCTTTAGAAATATAGTAGAATTTATCGGCTCGTATCATCTACGAGCCGTTTTTTTATTACATTTTGAAGGGGTTAAACCTTCAAACCTGTTGCATATTGGCAATTATTTCATCACCAAATTGCGCTGTTCCCACTTGTGTAGCATCGGTCATTTGGCTTGAGAAGTCACTGGTGACGCGTTTTGCTGTAATTGCACTAGCTACCCCCTTCAATACCAAGTCAGCGGCTTCTACCCAACCTAAATGACGCAACATCATTTCTGCTGAAAGAATAAGAGAACTTGGATTTGCAATGTCTTTACCTGCAATCTTAGGAGCAGTGCCATGGGTGGCTTCAAACATGGCAATGGTGTCACTTAAATTAGCACCTGGGGCTATTCCAATGCCACCTACTTGCGCAGCTAGCGCATCACTCATGTAGTCACCATTTAAATTAAGGGTCGCCACGACGTCGTAATCTTGTGGGTGCAATAAAATTTCTTGCAAGAATGCATCTGCAATACAGTCTTTAATAATCAGACCATTAGGCAATTTGCACCAAGGTCCACCATCTATCTCAACCGCGCCAAACTCTTGCTTGGCTACTTCATAACCCCAGTCTCTAAAGCCACCTTCGGTAAACTTCATAATGTTACCTTTGTGCGCGATTGTGACCGATTTTCTATTATTATCAATCGCGTACTGTATGGCCTTGCGCACCAATCGTTGACTACCTTCTCTTGATACTGGCTTAATGCCGATAGCGGAAGACTCTGGGAATCGGATTTTTTTACGCATGCCCATGTCGCTTAAGAAGTTAATTACTTTTTCAACTTCATCAGTGCCAGCAGCCCATTCAATACCAGTGTAAATATCTTCAGTATTTTCTCGGAATATCACCATGTTGGTATTTTCTGGATGCTTGAGTGGGCTAGGTACGCCAGTAAAATATTGCACGGGGCGCAAGCATACATATAAATCTAACTCTTGGCGAAGGCTCACGTTTAGAGAGCGTATACCGCCACCTACTGGAGTAGTCAGTGGACCTTTAATTGAAACCACATAGTCGCGAACCGCTTGCATAGTTTCAGAGGGTAACCAGATATCCTTGCCTTCCTTATCTTGACCATAAATATTCAAAGCTTTTTCGCCGGCGTAAACTTCCATCCATGAGATTTTACGGGTGCCGCTATAGGCTTTATTGACCGCTGCGTCGACCACTTTGATCATAGGAGGTGTGATATCTGCACCTATGCCATCACCTTCAATAAATGGGATAATAGGTTGGTTGGGAACGTTAAGCGTATTGTCTGCATTAACGGTTATTTTTTTTCCACTAGATGGCACAACAATTTTAGAAGTCATACAAATTTCCTAATTATGATAATTTTATTTAATAAACCTTTTAACGTCGTGTGCCAATTTAGCCCGCATGTGCCTTCGGGGTCGGGGAGTGGGCACGCCACGTTAAAAGACTTTATATCGGTACCTAATGTATACGCTGCTGGACGTTTAGATACCGATAGTGAGGGTTTGCTTATTTTAACTGATGACGGGACATTACAGCATCGTTTAAGTCACCCTAAGCATAAAGAAATTAAAACTTATTGGGCGCAGGTTGAAGGTATCCCCAGTGAGTCTGACTTGCATACCCTAAGGCAAGGTGTAGACTTAGGTGATTTTTACACGCAGCCTGCTGGCGTTCAGTTAATGCCTGAGCCTGAAAATTTATGGCCTCGTGATCCGCCGATACGTGAACGTAAAGCTATTCCTACCAGTTGGTTGGAAATTAAAATAGCGGAAGGTAAAAACCGACAAGTGCGGCGCATGACTGCAAAAATAGGCTATCCCACACTTCGTCTAATCCGCTACTCCATTGGTGATTACAGTATCGCCGGTCTAGCGTCAGGTAACTGGGTTAAAGTCTAAGACAATCAAATTATGTATTTACTGACAAGCTGTTAAATATGAAATCAGTACTTATTCTCCGTTTTGCTGCGACTGAAGGCCCGGGTTATTTCTCCACGTTCTTGGATGAAAAGCATATTCCTATTCAGATAATTAAAATTGATGAAGGGGATGACTTACCTAGCTCAATACTAGATTTTAGTGGTTTAGTTCTGATGGGTGGTCCGATGAGTGTTAATGATGAATTGCCATGGATTAGGCCAGTATTGACTCTGATAAGTGAGGCAGATCAAGCTGGACTACCCCTGCTTGGACATTGCTTAGGCGGTCAGCTTATCAGTAAAGCCTTTGGGGCCAAGGTGATTTCAAACAAGGTGAAAGAAATTGGTTGGGGCCAGGTTCAAGTAAGTGTGAATGAAGTCGCGCAATCATGGTTTGGGGAAATGGAAATATTTAATAGCTTTCATTGGCATGGTGAAACTTTTGAACTCCCTTTGGGAGCCACTCATCTTTTAGCTAGTGCTAACTGTCGCAATCAGGCTTATGCACTCGGTAAACATTTAGCCTTGCAATGTCATTTAGAAATGACAGTGCCAATGGTGCAAAGCTGGTGCGTGAATGGGGCTGATGAGCTTGCACAGGCGGCGGTAAGTCATGATCATTTATATGCAGGTGTACAGCAGGCTGACGCCATACAGCAAGACTTACCTTTACATTGTTTTTTCCTTAATAAGGTCGCACGCCAAGTCTATACGCAGTGGATTAAAGGCTTGCAGCATTAATCGGCGTCACGTGACTGTCGGGTATGTTAAAATTCCTTAACTTTTTTTGAGATAGAAACCATGTCTGGCAACACACTGGGTACACTGTTCACATTTACATCTTTCGGCGAATCACATGGCGCTGCCATTGGAGGCATCGTAGATGGCTGCCCACCAGGCCTGGAGTTATGTGCAGAGGATTTACAAATTGATTTAGATCGCCGCAAACCTGGCACTTCTCGCCACGTAACACAACGCCAAGAGGGTGATGTGGTGGAGATTTTATCCGGCATCTTTGAAGGTAAAACTACAGGTGCTCCGATTGCATTGCTCATTCGTAATACCGATCAGCGTAGCCAAGATTACAGCAAAATCATGAATACTTTTAGGCCTGGTCATGCCGACTATACTTATAGCCAAAAGTACGGTGTTCGTGATTACCGAGGTGGTGGCCGTTCTAGTGCCCGTGAAACTGCCGCTCGCGTTGCCGCTGGGGCTATTGCTAAGAAGTGGCTAAGTGAGCGTTATGGCGTCACTGTGCGGGGGTATATGAGTCAGTTAGGTGAAATTGAGATCCCGTTTGAAACTTGGGATGTAGTTAATGACAACCCATTTTTTGCGCCCAATAATAGTGTGTTGCCGCAGTTAGAAGTTTACCTAGATAAAGTGCGTGCAGAGCGTGACTCTGTGGGTGCGCGCATTACTGTTGTAGCTGAGGGAGTGCCCGTGGGTTGGGGTGAGCCGGTATTTGATCGACTCGATGCGGAAATTGCTTACGCCATGATGAGTATCAATGCCGTAAAAGGAGTTGAAGTAGGCGCGGGCTTTGCCAGCGTAATGCAACGAGGGAGTGTCCATAGTGATGAAATGACCCCGCAAGGTTTTGTTACCAATAATGCGGGCGGCATACTCGGTGGGATTTCAACGGGTCAAGAAATTCGGATCAATATTGCCTTAAAGCCAACTTCTAGCATACCCCAAGAGCGCCGCTCAATTGATAAAAATGGAGCTGCGGTGACAATGCAAACGACGGGTCGTCACGATCCTTGTGTGGGTGTGCGCGCTACCCCCATTGCTGAAGCGATGCTAGCGTTAGTGTTAATTGATCACGCTTTGCGTCATCGCGCACAAAACGCTGATGTGGTCTGTGCAACACCAAAAATTGCATAAGTCTAACTGTGGCTTGGGCTTGGGTCTTCAATGCCGTACTTTAGTGTCATAACTTGTCTGTAATAGAGGCAAGCCTAAATCCTCATTTGCTGATTTCCATCAGGCAATCTAAGCGTTAACTATGCATAGCAATCTCTATTGGCGACTGTCACGTTTCTATTTTAGTTACTACTTTTTTGTAGGAGCTTTCGTCCCATATTGGGGTTTGTATCTCCAGTCTGAACACTTTTCAGCCACTGATATCGGCATTCTAATGTCTTTATTTCAAATCAGCCGTATTTTTGCACCTAATTTCTGGGGTTGGTTGGCTGACCACACCGGAAAGCGTGCGCAGTGGATTAAGCTCACGTCCTTTTTAGGTTTATGCGGCTTTATGGCGGTTTTTTGGGCGCATGGATTTTTCTGGTTATTCTTTGTGATGGCGGCATTAAGCCTGTTTACAAGTTCCACATTACCGTTGGCTGAATCGCTGACGTTAGCGCATTTGGCTACAACAAATGGGCATTATAGTCGCATACGGATGTGGGGCTCTTTAGGATTTATTGTGGCGTCAGTGGTATTAGGTTTTGTCATAGATGCTAGCGGCATTAAAAGTGTATTGTGGTTCTTATTGCTAGTACAGATGACCCTATTTGCACTTTCATACACGCTACCGGACCCTAAGTTGGTGGCGCATGAGAATGACCATTTCTCAATATGGCAAGTCATCAAGCATCCTAACGTGATAGCCTTGTTGATTGGTTGCTCTCTCATGGTGACCGCACACGGCGTGCTCTATAACTTTTACTCAATCTACCTTAGTCAACACGGATATAGTAAAGGCACTATAGGCTTATTGTGGGCGGTTGGGGTGGTATGTGAAATCGGCATATTTATGCTGATGCCAAAAATAATGAATCATTACAGTTTAAAAACGATTTTAATTATCAGCTTGGCGTTGGCGGTCCTTCGCTTTAGTTTAATTGGGGTGGCTATTGATCATTTATGGCTATTAATATTAGCTCAGAGCCTCCATGCAGCAACCTTTGGCAGTTTTCATGCCGCTTCGGTGGAAGTGATTACACAGTTCTTTAAGGGACGCCATCAGGCTAAGGGTCAGGCAATTTACAATAGTGTTGCTTATGGGATTGGTGGCACTATCGGCGGGATCTCTGGTGGATATGCCTTGCAGTATTTGGGTGGCCAACAAACCTTTATGTTAGCTGCCATTTTCCCGTTAATTGGTTTAATCGTCATTGGTGCCGGGTTGAAATTGAGTCATCATGGCCATCATAGCAAAGCCTTATTTAAATGAAATTGGCTAGCCAATATTTGCTTTTATTGCACATACTCTCGCTATAGAAAACATTTCCAACGTTGGTATATAAGTTGCCAAGCTGTAAGGTCAATAAAAAAGGGCAGAAAAACTGCCCTTTTTTTATCTCAAAAATATATTTAAATTGAGATTATTTTGCTGGTGTTGCCTCTGGAGCTGCAGCAGGTGCGGCTGTCTTAGCATGTTTGCTAGTGTGTTTTTTAGCTGGTTTTGCTACAGGCGTAGCTGCTGGAACTGCTACAGTTGCGGCTTCCGCTTTAACAGCTTCAGGAGCTTTAGCTGCATCAGCTGCAAGTGCTGATGAACCTAATGAAAATGCAAAAGCGCCTGCCAATAATGTGCATAAAAATTTGTTCATTTAAATCTCCAATAATTAGGGTAAAGTAAGCATGATATAAATTTGCCTGGTTCGAGATATTGAGCTCATTATCTTTCGCCATGAAGATCATCATATAGGCATATGCTGTCGCCAAACTGACAGGGGGTAATGCAGAAATTATTTTTTTAAGGATTGTTTTTCCTTACGGCTTCACTAAAATCCCTGTAGACATACTATTGAATAATGAGGTTATTAAATTGAGATTGTTGTTGGTTGAAGATGATTTAATATTAAAAGATGGGCTGGAGCGATCCTTCACTAAGTCAGGTTATGCGGTTGACGTGATGACGGATGGTGATAGCGCCAATAAATTGTTGAGCTATCAAGAGTACGATGTCATCGTACTTGATTTAGGCTTGCCTAAAATGGATGGTTACGAGGTGCTTAAAAGGTTGCGTTCGCGTGGCAATACAACACCAGTACTCATTTTAACAGCCCTAGAAGATACCCAGAATCGCGTAAAAGGTTTGGATCTTGGCGCAGATGATTACCTCGCTAAACCGTTTGATTTGGCTGAGCTGGAAGCGCGGGTTCGCGCGCTGATCCGCCGTGGCGTTTCTGGGGGCAGTGCAAAAATAAGCTTTGGAGACTTGGTGATGGATACCAGTAGCCGACAATGTTTATTTAAAAACGAGCCGTTGGCGCTATCGCAACGAGAAGTGGCCTTGCTTGAGCTATTTATTCTGAAGGCATCCAAGGTTGTTAGCAAAGCAAAAATTCTTGAGCATCTTTGTACTTGGAATCAAGATATGAGTGAGAATGCGATTGAAGTAAATGTGTCGAGATTACGTAAAAAATTAAATGTCTTGGGCATAGAAATCCGAACCATACGCGGCTTAGGCTATCTATTGGCCAAGTTGGAATCGGCAAGTGATATCGAAACATAATGATCCATATTAAAACTAACTCAATACGCCAAAAGCTATTAAATTGGCTTCTGATTTTTCTGTTGCCACTGCTATTGTTAGGCACTGTGTCAGCTTACTATTTAGCGAACTATTTCTCTAACTTAGCCTATGACCGCGCCTTGTTTAGGGTGGCTTTGGCGCTCGCAGATCAAGTGGAGGTTAAGGCAGGAAAAATGGTGGTAGACATTCCTGATAGTACGTTGGATTTAATTGAGTATGATAAGTACGACTGGATTTACTACCAAGTACAAGATCCTCAGCATCAAGTTGTGATTGGTGAAGAGTTGCTGGCACAGCCTAAGGTCGCGCTTAAAGCTGGGCAACATATGTATTACGATTCTAAATTTAAGGACAAATCATTGCGCATGGTGGCCTTGAATTTGCCATTAGTGGGCTTAAAAACCCCTGGTAATGCCACCATTTTAATCGGTGAAACTAC
>CAILXF010000028.1 GCA_903838125.1 uncultured Pseudomonadota bacterium
AAAAGAGGCGGCCGCACGTGTATTAAGATTGCCTGGCGTGGCCGATAAAACTTTTTTAATCACTATTGGTGACCGCTCAGTGACCGGTCTTGTGGCGCGTGAGCAAATGGTAGGTCCTTGGCAAGTGCCAGTCGCTGATGTAGCGGTAACAATTGCTGGTTACGATACATACAGAGGCGAAGCTTTTGCCATTGGCGAAAAAGCACCGCTAGCATTAGTGAATGCACCTGCCTCAGGTCGAATGGCAATAGGCGAAGCGATTACCAATATCGCTGCTTGTTTAATTGACGACTTAAGTGACTTAAAGCTTTCTGCAAACTGGATGGCACCAGCTGGACATCAAGGCGAAGATGCAGCTTTATATGCCACGGTGAAAGCGGTTGGTATGGAGTTGTGCCCGCAACTGGGTATTAGTATTCCAGTGGGTAAAGATTCCATGAGTATGAAAACACTGTGGACTGAGGACGGGAAAAGTAAAGCGGTCACTTCACCTATTTCATTGGTGGTGACTGCTTTTTCCGCTAGCCCTGATGTACGTAAAACGCTGACGCCTCAACTTAAAACGGCACAGGATGATCCTGATTATGCAAACACTAAGCTGATCTTAATCGACTTAGGTGCAGGTAAAAATCGCATGGGTGGCTCTAGCCTTGCACAGGTATACGCTGCGGTGGGTGATGTTGCACCAGATGTGGATGATGCGCAGCAATTAAAGCACTTCTTTACCAACGTACAGCAACTCAACCTAGCTGGAAAGTTGTTGGCTTATCATGACCGTTCTGACGGTGGTCTGTTTGCAACTTTGGTTGAGATGAGCTTTGCAGGGCATTGTGGTTTGCAAGTAGACCTGTCGTCGCTATCAGCTGCAGTGATTGATGTACTTTATAACGAAGAGTTAGGTGCGGTCATTCAGGTTCAGGCCAAGCATGCGGTAGAAATTGCTGCACAATTTAACGGCTTGGCGCACGTGATTGCCGACGTAGTGCCTAGCAATCAAATTACCATCAATCAGCACGGCAAACAGTTGTTTGCGGACACACGGGTTAATTTGCATCGTATGTGGTCGGAAACTACCTATCAGATGCAAAAACTACGCGACAACCCTGATTGTGCTCAGCAAGAGTACGACCGTATTTTAGATCTTGATAATCGCGGTTTATTTAGCCAACTGACATATGAGCCTAGTGCCAACGTCGCCGCACCTTATATAGCAACCGGCGTGCGTCCAAAAATGGCAATCTTGCGAGAGCAAGGTGTCAACGGACATGTGGAAATGGCAGCAGCTTTTGATCGCGCTGGCTTTGCGGCTTATGACGTGCATATGAGTGACATTATTAGTGGTCGTGTTTCACTGCAAGACTTTGCTGGCTTTGTGGCTTGCGGTGGATTTTCTTACGGCGATGTGTTGGGCGCTGGTGAAGGCTGGGCAAAATCTATTTTATTTAATGCGCGAGCACGTGATGAATTTTCAGCATTCTTTGAACGAACAGATAGCTTTGCACTGGGTGTTTGTAATGGTTGTCAGATGATGAGCAACTTGCGCGAGCTAATTCCAGGTGCTGCGCATTGGCCACATTTTGTACGAAACAAATCAGAGCAGTTTGAAGCTAGGTTGGCAATGGTGGAAGTTTTAGAGTCGCCGTCACTGTTCTTTAACGGCATGGCGGGTAGTCAAATGCCGATTGCCGTTGCACATGGTGAAGGTTATGCGGAATTTTCTGAACTTTCTGCAGTCAATAGCTTGTTGGCTAAAAAATTGGTGACGATGCGCTTTATCGATAACGCTTCAATGCCAACCACCAGCTACCCATACAATCCTAATGGGTCGCCGCAGGGTGTTACTGGATTAACCAGCACAGATGGGCGTTTTAGTATTATGATGCCACATCCAGAACGGGTAATCCGTAATGTACAAAACACTTGGCAAGCTTGTGGTGACGCTGAAGATAGTGCTTGGATGCGGATGTTCCGTAATGCAAGAGCTTATATTGCGTAAGCACTTTTATAAAAATAGAGAAATTAAATTTAATACATAAGGCAGGAGAAAAATAGTATGAAATTATTGAAAGTATTGTTAGCGGTAATGGTTTTGGGTTTCTCATTTAACGCAATGGCAGCTAGAGCGCTGACCGACGATGAGTCAGTTGAATTTACCGATGCAATCGGTAAAGGTGACATGAAGTTAGTCAAAAAATATGTAGAAAGTGGTGTGGACGTGAACGTAGGATACTTTGCTTGGCCACCACTACTAATGGCTGCAGCTAAAGGTCAACTTCCATTGGTGAAATACTTTGTTGAGCATGGTGCTAAATTAGACTACCAACATCCTATGACGCAATGGACTGCTTTCTATCATGCCGCTTATGATGGTGACGAAAAAATGACGCAGTACTTAGCTGATAAAGGCGCCAACATTAACATCAGAGCTAAAGGCGATGTTTCTGTTCTACGTTTATTGCGTGATATGGACAACACTAAAATGGTCGATTTCTTGGTTAAAATGGGTGTTAAAGACGAAGGTTGTTTAGAGCAAAAATGTTTCTAATATCCTGTTAAGCTAGATAAGCGTTGAAAAGATTTGCTTATTTTTTTACCATAATTATCGGGCTGTATAGCCCGATAATTGCTTGTGCAGAAGAAAGTAATACGCAGGCCAGTACATTCAAATCAGCACCCATGCTGTTGCATGTGCGTACCTTAGCTGCCTCATGCGCTGCCTGTCATGGCACTGATGGTAATAGTGTTGGTAGTAGCATAAACAATCATGCTACAGCCACGCAAAATGATTTAAGCCATATCAGGTCACTGGCAGCTATTGATAAAGCTGACTTTATCGCCAAAATGCAGGCTTTTAAATTAGGCCAACGCCCCGCAACAGTGATGCATCATCACGCCAAAGGCCTAACCAGCCTTGAAATTGAAGATTTGGCGGAATATTTTTCACGAACTCCCACTCATCAAGCCGCATTGTTGCAATCACAGCCATTGTTGAAAGATTATGGCCATTAACCGTCGCGACTTTGTTAAATTGTCAGGCTTAGGCTTAGGTCTGGGCTCATTAAGTCTCCCAGCCTTTGCCCGTGCAACCAAGCCGCCCATGGGTCGCGTAGTGGTTATCGGTGGCGGTTATGCTGGGGCTAGCGTCGCTAAGTATCTGCGCATGTGGAGTATGGGCTCTATAGAGGTCGTGGTGGTCGAGGCCAGTCAGCAGTTCGTATCCTGCCCATTAAGCAACCTCGTATTGGGTGGCAGTAAAAGTATTAATGACTTAAGTTTTAGCTATGATTTACTCAAAACTAATCATGGTATTAAATGGGTACAAGATCAAGTCACCGCGATTGATGTAAGCACCAAAAAAATTAGCATGTTACGAGGCGAGTTAAGTTATGACCGCTTGGTGATAGCACCAGGTATTGATTTTATTTACGACGACTTACCATTGCTTGCAAGTGCTGAAGCGCAGCAACAAGTACCACATGCGTGGAAAGCTGGATGGCAAACCGTTAATTTGCGTAAGCAATTAGAAGCCATGGTTGACGGGGGTGTATTTGTCATGAACGTGCCCAAGGCGCCTTATCGATGCCCACCAGGGCCTTATGAGCGTGCCGCGCAGGTTGCTTACTACCTTAAAAATAATAAGCCTAAATCTAAAGTGATTGTGTTGGATGCCAATGCGGAGATTGTTTCTAAAAAAGGCTTGTTCAGCAAAGTCTTCAATGAGCTTTACGCAGGGATTATTGATTACCGTCCTAATAACACGATAATTGATGTTAACTTAAGCTCTAAAATCGTAAAAACAGAATTTGATTCCGTTCATGCTGATGTGCTAAATATCATTCCACCACAGCGTGCCGGTAAAGTTGCGCAGATGGCAAAACTCAATAATATTGATAAGCGTTGGTGCGAAGTAGATTTTTTAAGTTACGAGTCAAAATTGGCGCCTAATGTACATGTGATTGGTGACGCTGTATCTGCTGCCTTACCTAAGTCTGCCCATATGGCCACTAACCAAGCAAAAGTTTGTGCTAGTGCCATTGTGCAAATCATGGCGGGCTTTGCACCTGACGCGATGCCAGTTTTTGC
>CAILXF010000029.1 GCA_903838125.1 uncultured Pseudomonadota bacterium
GGGTTCGTTGTGGTTGTTAGAGGCAGTTAGTAGTTTAACACTTACGGTTTTAATCAGCCGCTATGCGGCATATTCGAAGGGTGGTTTGCCCATTCACAGATCTATATTATAGGTTTTCTATGTTTAGCATGCCTTTAAAAGCCTCTTGACGATGGATGCAATACTTAGGATTTTAATAAAAAAAGGCGGAAACACTTAAGCTTCCACCTTAGGTTGATTGCTAATTAACGATTATTTGATTTTATGCACATGCATAAATTGGTGCACTTCTTCGCGATCTACCGTACCGTCTTTATCGGTGTCAATGGCATCAAAGTTTTTAGAAACTTTAGGTAGTTTTTTAGCTTCCTCTTTGGTTAAAGTTCCGTCAGTATCGATATCAGCAGCGCTAAATTCTTTTGAGCGTTTTTCATGCATAGCATCAGATTTTTTGTTATGTGGATGAGAAATACCGCCCATGTCTTCTCCGCAAGCGTTCATCTCATCTTTACTTACCGTACCATCTTTATCGGTATCCATTTTTTCAAAATTTTTGTCGCACATTACTTTTGCTTCAGCTTTATCTAAGGTGCCGTCTTTGTCGGCGTCGGCTTCTTCAAAAGTTTTTTTGCTATGCATTTTACAATGCTCGCCCATGCCATCATGGTTGGCATAAGCTGGCAAGGATAAAGTTAAGGTCAAGCCTGCGCCTAACGCGGTTATTGCAAGAGCGTTCAATAGTTTCATGATTCATAAATCCTAAAATAAAATTGTTTAGTCGGCATGGACAAAGTGAAAATTACAAAACTGCAATCTACTTAAAAGAATGCCAAGCGAGTTAGTGAGTTCAATTATGCAACAATTCCAAGCCTGATGTAAGTAAGCTTTTCGTTATTTTAAGTGTACTTGATACGCATCAATAACTCTGGTTCTGAGGTGTACAATGGCGGCCATGTCAAATCACTCCGCCCTACAACGCCTACATGAAGTTTTCGGTTACTCCTCTTTTCGAGGTGAGCAACAAGCGATTGTTGAACATGTGACGGATGGTGGCGATGCGCTGGTCTTGATGCCTACCGGTGGTGGCAAGTCTTTGTGTTATCAATTACCCGCACTTTTGCGCGAAGGGGTGGCCATTGTGGTGTCACCATTAATTGCTCTCATGCAAGATCAAGTCGACGCGCTACAGCAACTTGGCGTGCGTGCGGCGTTCTTAAATTCAAGCTTAGACGCCGAATCAGCGCGTGAAGTGACGGCGCGTTTGATGCATGGAGATTTGCAGATATTGTATGTTGCCCCTGAGCGCTTGCTAATGACTAACTTTTTGGGGCTGCTTGAACAAATAGAGCTTGGTACCGGTATTGCCTTGTTTGCTATTGATGAAGCCCATTGCGTTTCGCAATGGGGGCATGATTTTCGTCCAGAATATCGTCAACTAACCGTGCTGCATGAACGCTTCCCACAAGTGCCACGCATCGCCTTAACAGCCACTGCTGATGCGCCAACACGTGCAGAGATTGTAGAGCGCTTAGCACTGGAAAACGCGCGTCATTTTGTATCTAGTTTTGATCGCCCCAACATACGATACAGAGTCACCCTTAAAGATAATGCGCGCCAGCAACTAGAAGCCTTTATTGAAGCTGAGCATGCTAACGATGCTGGTATTATTTATTGCTTATCAAGGCGCAAGGTGGAAGAAACTGCGGAGTGGTTAAAGTCACGTGGTTGGGATGCGCAGCCTTATCATGCAGGTCTCGATGCCAGTATACGCAATGCTAATCAGCGAAGATTTTTGCGTGAAGAAGGTGTGATTATGGTTGCCACAGTAGCCTTTGGCATGGGTATAGATAAACCCAATGTTCGTTTTGTTGCCCATTTAGATTTACCGAAAAGTATGGAAGGTTATTATCAAGAAACTGGTCGTGCAGGTCGCGACGGCCTACCCGCTAATGCTTGGATGGCTTATGGTTTGGGTGATGTCGTCAGTATGCGCAAAATGCTTGACTCTGGTGACGCTCCGGAGCAACGTAAACAGGTAGAACGGCAAAAGCTAGACGCCTTGCTTGGTTTTTGCGAGTCCACGGCATGTCGACACCAAACCCTGCTACGCTACTTTGGCGAACAGCACCTTGGTGATTGTGGACAATGCGATAACTGTTTGCAGCCTGTAGATACTTGGGATGCTACGCAGGCGGCACAAATGGCTTTATCTTGCGTATATCGAACGGGTCAGCGTTTTGGTGTTGTACATTTGATTGACGTATTATTGGGTAAAGTCTCCCCAAGAGTAGACCAATTTTCACATCACACCTTGAGTACATTTGGAATTGGCAAAGAGTTGTCGCAACAGCAATGGAGTAGTGTGTTTAGGCAATTGGTAGCGGGTGGATTTTTAGAAGCCGATATTGAAGCCTACGGTGGCCTTAAACTCACCGCTTTATCACGCCCAGTGCTCCGTAGCGAAACTGAAGTGTGGTTGCGTCGTGATAATGAAGTGGTCAAACGTAAAGTGAGTAAAGCTGGGCGAGGTGCTAATGCTAAAGAGGCGTATGTGGCGGTTAGTGAAGATCCGTTGTGGTATCTGCTCAAAGACAAGCGTACCGAATTGGCACGTGAGCAAGGTGTGCCGCCTTATTTAATCTTTCATGACAGCACTTTATTGGAATTTATGAATCGTAGGCCGACCAATTTATCTCAAATGGCTAATATCAGCGGAGTCGGTCAAGCGAAGTTGGAGCGTTACGGGGCGGCTTTTTTGCAGGTTCTGATAAACGCTATCTAAGCGAGCTCTGTTTATAAATAGCTAAACGTTATGATTGATTTTTTCTAAAATAATTGCTGATAACTCTTCAATAGAGCGGCTGGTCGAGTCTGCCCAAGTAATACCAGAATTCAGCATTAGATTTTCTGCGGTGGTAATTTCTTTGCGACAATTGTCTAAAGATGCATATACGCTATTTGGTCTGCGCTCACTGCGAACTGAGTGAAGGCGCTCGGGTTTGATGGTTAAGCCGAATATTTTATCAAGATGCTTGTGCAAAATCGCTGGCAAAGTGCCGCGTTCAAAGTCTTCTGGAATCAGCGGATAATTAGCTGCTTTAATGCCAAACTGCATGGCTAGATAAATGCTAGTAGGAGTTTTTCCGCATCGCGAAACACCGATTAGGATGACTTGAGCCTCTTCAAAGCCTGAGTTCGTCATGCCGTCATCATGGTTCAACGTGTAGTTAATCGCTTCCATGCGGTCGTGGTAGCTACTACGGGTAATGCTATGCGCAATACCTGATCCAGTCAGTGGCATTTGATCTAACTCTTCACCTAATGGATCTATAAAAGTTGAGAATAGGTCAATAAAGTAAGCATTGGATTGTTTAAGCGCATTACGCAAAGCAATATCACCTAATGACATGATTACCACTGGACGACCACCATCTTGCTTGGTGGCCTGCAGTATTTCATTCTGCGCGTGCTGAATTTTTAACAGCGTGTCACTAAACGGCAACCTTACCTGGGTAAAGTGTGTTCGTGGAAAATGCTCTAGTAACTTACCTAACGCACCGGCGGTAATGCCGGTACTGTCAGAAATAAAAAATACGGTGCGATTGAGCATCTTTTTCTATTACTTCTTAGTGAGTCTTTGCCATGTAGCTACCACAGTGTCAGGATTTAATGACATTGATTGTATGCCTTCAGAGACTAACCACTCAGCGAAGTCTGGATGGTCGGATGGACCCTGACCGCAGATGCCTACGTATTTTCCTAAGCGGTTACAGGTGTTAATCGCCATTTTAATCAAGGCTTTCACTGCATCGTTACGTTCATCAAAACCGTCAGCTAAGATGCCTGAATCGCGATCCATGCCCAATGTTAATTGGGTTAGGTCATTTGATCCGATAGAGAATCCATCAAAGTAGGCTAAGAATTCTTCTGCCAATAAAGCATTGGATGGAATTTCACACATCATAATTAAACGCAGACCATTTTCACCGCGTTTTAGGCCGTTAGCAGCCATGATTTCTGTGACCGCTTTGGCTTCAGCAAGTGTGCGTACAAATGGAATCATCAATTCGACGTTCACCAAACCCATTTCATCACGTACTTTTTTCATGGCAGTACATTCCATCGCAAAGCACTCTTTAAAGTCTTCAGCCATGTAACGCGCAGCACCACGGAAACCTATCATTGGATTTTCTTCATCTGGCTCGTAAATCTCACCACCGACTAGTTTTTTGTACTCATTTGATTTAAAGTCTGACGTGCGCACAATTACTGGTTTTGGATAGAAAGCTGCAGCAATGGTTGCTACGCCTTCAGCCACTTTATCAATATAAAACTGTTTCGGACTTGCATAACCACGTGCGCGATTTTTAATGGTTTTTTGAATACTCGCAGGCATGGCGTCCACATTTAATATGGCTTTCGGGTGTATGCCCACCATATTGTTAATTACAAACTCTAAACGGGCTAAACCTACGCCATCATTCGGTGTTTTAGCAAAACCAAATGCCATATCTGGATTACCCACATTCATCATGATTTTACATGGGGCAGGCGCAAGGGTTGCTGTGGCTTGGCTGCTAACTTCAAAATCAAGTGCGCCGTGGTAAACAAAACCAGATTCACCTTCAGCACATGATACTGTGACGATTTCGCCTTCACGCAAAATGTCGGTGGCATTGACTGAACCAACGATGGCAGGAATGCCAAGTTCACGCGCAATAATAGCCGCATGACAAGTACGGCCACCACGGTTAGTCACCAATGCACTAGCACGCTTCATGACGGGTTCCCAGTTTGGGTCAGTCATATCCGCGACTAATACATCACCGGGTTGTACTAAATGCATATCTGCTGGATCAAGCACGATACGCACAGGACCCACGCCCACTTTTTGTGTTACTGCTCGACCAACAACCAAAGGTGTCGCTGCATGTTTGTTGAGTTTAAAAGTCTCAGTTACGTTGTTGGCTGACTCTTGTGACTTTACTGTTTCTGGGCGCGCTTGCAAGATATATAGCTTGTTATCTATGCCGTTTTTCCCCCATTCAATATCCATAGGGCAGCCGTAATGGGCCTCAATGGTCATGGCGTAGCGGGCTAACTCTAAGATATCTTCATTTGAGAGTGAATAGCGATCACTATCGGCGGCATCGACTTCAACCGTGTGTGTACTTTTTCCAGCGCGAGTAGCATCTGAAAATATCATTTTGATCAGTTTAGAACCCATCGTGCGGCGCACAATCGCTGGTTTACCTAAGGCTAATAGCGGTTTGTGAACGTAGAACTCATCAGGGTTAACTGCCCCTTGCACTACGGTTTCACCTAGGCCGTATGATGAAGTAATAAATACAACATCTTTAAAGCCAGATTCAGTATCTATGGTAAACATCACGCCAGCACAGCCGATATCACTACGTACCATTTGCTGGATACCAGCAGACAATGCGACGTCTGCGTGGACAAAACCTTTGTGTACGCGGTATGAGATAGCACGGTCATTATATAAAGACGCGAATACTTCTTTAATCGCATGCAAGATGTTATCTAAACCGTGAATGTTAAGGAAAGATTCTTGTTGCCCTGCAAACGAAGCATCAGGCAGATCTTCTGCCGTGGCCGATGAACGCACTGCAAATGTAGCGCCATTTCCAGATTTTGCAATCAACATTTCATAGTGTTCAGCAATGGCTTTATCAAGTGCTGCCGGAAACGGTGCAGCCATAATCCAGTCACGCACTTGTTTGCCACAAATAGCCAGCGCCTGCGTGTCATCTACATTGAGTTTGTCTAACTCAGCATTAATTTTTGCATCCAAACCATTTTGCGCTAAAAACTCACGATAAGCATCAGCTGTAGTCGCAAATCCTGTTGGTACACGGACGCCCTTGGCAGACAGCTGAGAAATCATCTCGCCCAAAGAAGCATTTTTACCGCCGACTGATGGCACATCTACATTACGTAAATTTTCAAATGGAATAACGTGGGCTGACATGATAGTTCCTTGATCTTGATAATCGAGTGATTGAATTTCAACTTTTTAACGCAAATTTCGTTAACACGCATATTTGTTTTGCTTGGAGCTTTACTTAATTGCGTGTTGCTAGGCTGGTTAATTTTTTGAGTTATTATTTGTAATAAGTTATTTTGCCTAAATATAAGCCTATTGTCACCTTAAAAACTGTAGTTTTCGATAAAAATTTTGTTAGTTTCTCGCCTTAGGCATGAATAGATTTCATCTTACATATGAAAAGATAAGTCGGTCAGCTAGAATAAGCAAGATTAAGTGAGAATCATTGCAAGAAACCCTTTCCCATTTTTAACGATGAGCCCATGTTGAACCCTGAGTTAATGCCCACAAAAGGTTGTGCTGAAACAGTCATGCAAATTTCTGAGATTTCTGTGTGTACCACAGCGCGGCTACATATGGGTTTTTTTGACTTGAACGGCGGGTTAGGGCGCAAGTTTGGCGGTATTGGACTTGCGCTAGATGCGCCGCAACTGGCATTAATCGCCAGTACTGATAACACATCAGCACCATTATTGATAACAGCTTTAGGTGATGCTAACGCGTCCGTTGTTGCTAAGGCTAAAAAGATTGCCAGTCAAATGATGACGCAATTGAAAATTAAAGGCCATTTACACTTACATATAGAGCAGCACATTGCAGAGCACGCGGGCTTAGGTTCTGGTACACAATTGGCTTTAGCAATTGGGAGTGCTATTAGTCATCTTTATCATCTCAACTTAAGCACCTTGCAAATTGCACAACTAGCTAGTCGTGGCGCACGCTCTGGTATCGGTATTGCAGCTTTTAACTATGGTGGTGTTCTAATAGATGGTGGGCGTGCTGTGGACTCGACGACTACTTCTAAGTTACCACCTTTACTGGCACGCTATGATTTTCCTGACGCATGGCGAGTGTTATTGATATTAGACAGCAGTTTCCCGGGTATTCATGGTGAAGAAGAACGCACTGCTTTTAATCACCTGCCAGAATTTTCTGCAAACTTGGCCGCACATTTGTGTCGGCACGTTTTGATGCAAGCGATGCCAGCCTTGGTGGAGCAGGATTTAACCGCGTTTGGTCATAGCATTCAAGAGTTACAAATGCATGTAGGTGATTATTTTGCACCAGCGCAAGGAGGACGCTATGCCAGTCCGTTGGTAGCGAATGTACTTCAGGATCTACAGCACATGGGTGTTGCCTGTTATGGGCAAAGCTCATGGGGCCCAACTGGTTTTGCGGTTTTTGAAACCGATGAGGCAGCTCAAGAACACTTGCAGAAACTCCAATCTAAATTTAGTGATTCAGCCTTAAGTTGGATGGTCTGCGGTGGTCGTAATCATTCGGCGATAATCAAATCTTTACCTTTGAAAGAAGCTTAAATATTATGGAAAAAGTCAGAATTTTGCACTTAATTACCGCGTCCAAAAACGCTAGTCCATTTGACGTGAATATGGCTTATGACGCAGGTTTTGATAAGGTAGTGCCTTACACTAACGTAGCCTTAGATGAAGTGGTTGCCCTCACGCAGGACGCAATTTTTTCACGCAGTCCTTCTGGCGTAAAGCGTGAAGGTATCTTTATTGGTGGGCGCGATATTGATTTAGCGATGCAAATGTTGAATTTAAGTAAGGGCGCAATGTTTAGCCCATTTTCTTGTTCCGTATTTGCTGATCCATCGGGTGCATTTACTACGGCGGCGGCGATGGTGGCCAAGATTGAATTTAATCTACATAAACACTTTGGACTAGATCTCAGCGGCAAAACCTTAAGCGTCTTTGGTGCCAGTGGTCCCGTGGGTAGCTGCGCTGCTATTATTGCTGCGCTACAAGGCGCAACGGTGCAATTAGTAGCGCATCGTGCAGTCGCTGAGCTTGAACAAAAAGTCTTGGCTTGGAATACGCAGTTTCAGATTAACCTGCAGGTCGTGGATGGAAGCTCAGAGCCTGCTAAAAAACATGTGCTGGAATCTACAGAGATTGCGCTATGCGCGGCTGCGGCTGGTGTGCAGGTGCTAAGCATAAATCATTTGTCGGTAGCAAAACAATTAAAAATTGTGGCCGACGTTAATGCCGTTGCGCCATTAGGCGTCGCTGGGGTCTTGGTCAGTGCAGATGGCGTAAAGATTGAAGGTAGTTTAGCTTACGGCATAGGCGCCATGGCCATAGGCTCGCTTAAATATATGACGCAACAACAGCTACTTCAACAAATGTTAAGCGCAGATAAGCCACAGGTGTTTGAGTTTATGGCAGCTTTTAAATTGGCGAGTGCATTATTAAACCATTAATTTTAGTTATTGCATTGTCGGCACGTCCTTTTGTAGAGTCTGCCAAGCGTGCCGGTTATCGTATTACTGCAATTGATGCCTACGCGGATATGGAAACTTTGGCCTTAGCTGAACTTTCCGTAGTTGTAGATTGCGATCAGCAAGGGTTTGATGCACAAGCACTATTGGCTATGATCAATGACTTGGATGCTAGTCAGTATTTAGGATTTGTCTACGGCAGTGGTTTTGAGGCGCAACCAGAACTGCTCCAAAAAATTTCTTCTAAGATACCTTTGCTCGGCAATACTGCGGCTACGGTATCTAAGATCAAAACAGCTTTTAGTTTCTTTGACAACTTACAGCAACTTAACATTCCTTTTCCTAACGTTGTTAAGTGCCCTCCAGCAGAGCCAAAACACCGTTACTTGAAAAAATTTGCAGCAGGTAGCGGTGGTAGCCATATCAGTTGGGCAAAAAAATCCAGCCAGTCGTTAGAGTCGAACTGTTATTACCAAGAGTATATTAGGGGATGCTCTGTATCTTTATTGTTTTTGGCGCATAACAATTCAGTCGAAGTTATAGGCTTTAATGAGCAGTGGTTGTCTCCTAGTGTAGCCATGCCATTTCGTTATGGCGGTGCGGTAAGTCAATTTCACTTAGCCACTGACATCCAACGGCAACTTATTAACTCAGCCCAGAAAATAACGTTGGCGTTTGGTTTGCTCGGCTTAAATAGTCTGGATGCCATTGTGGCTGAAGGCATTGTCTATATACTTGAAATTAACCCAAGATTGACTGCCACGGTTGGTTTGTATGTTGAATCCAATCTTTTTCAGCAACATATAAAAGCTTGTTTAGGGCAGTCGCCAATAGTTGCGATGAGCGTTAAGGAGGCTTCGGCGCATGCTATCGTCTATGCGCCTGCTGAGTTGACGATTACTACGGGCTTGGCATGGCCAGATTGGGCTGTTGATATCCCTGATATAACAAAGAAAAATGCAGTCATTAAAGAGGGTAATCCTGTTTGCACGGTAGTCGCACAGTCTTTAAATGCAGAAAGTGCCAAGCAACTTGCTCAAACTCGCGTTAAACTGATGCTACAGTTATTAGAAGTTTGTAGAGGAACCCATGTTCAACACCGTTGATATTGAATCAACCCATGCGCTGAAACCAGGCTATTTAAGTGTCAATAAACTCAGCGCGCCTTTAATACGTCATTTAGTGCAACAGGCTGAGGGTTTGCAGGTGGGCGTGACGCAGCATGAATCCGGCTGCACTATGATTGATGCCGGAATTTTACGTTTTGGGAGCGTGGAGGCTGGGCGCTTAATTGCTGAAATTTGCATGGGAGGGCTTGGTGAGGTGCGCATGCTACCTAAGCATAACTTTGCTGACCATGAATTCAATTTCATCAATGCAGGCAGCATTAGTGTTAGTTCTAAACAACCTGTACTTGCTTGTTTGGCCAGTCAATATGCTGGCTGGGCATTAAGTCATGAAAAATTTTTTGCCTTAGGCTCTGGCCCAGCGCGCGCTTTGGCTCAGCGTGAAGATTTGTTTCAAGAGTTGCAATACCTTGATGTGGCACCTAGTACCTGTATCGTGTTAGAAACTGGGAAAATCCCGCCACCAGAGGTTATAGAGAAAGTACTTCGAGATACACACGTCAAACCTGAAAATTTAACAATTATTCTAACGCCAACTACCAGTATTGCCGGTGTGGTGCAAATTGTGGGACGTGTATTGGAGGTGGCGCTTCATAAAGCACACGCGCTCCATTTCCCTTTAGGGCAGATTGTCAGCGGCAGTGGTGTAGCAATTATTCCACCAGTATCAACTGACTTTATGTCGGCGATGGGTCGCACTAATGATGCCATATTGTTTGGCGGGCATGTACATCTGCATGTGACTGGTAGCGATGCTGCTGCTGCAGATCTAGCCAAGAATTTACCTAGTTGTGCCTCTAAGGATTATGGTAAGCCGTTTGCAGAAATATTCAAATCCTACAACATGGACTTTTACTTAATTGACCCATTGTTATTTTCACCTGCCAAGGTGACGATTACCAATTTAGATACTGGTCATGTGTTTGAGGGTGGGCAGTTAAATGCTGAGTTGATCGCGCTGTCTTTTTCTAATGAATAAATGTTAAATTTTTATTAAAGTGGTATTTTGAGAGTTCCTATATTTACAGAAGATGCCGGTTGGCATGGCGAGCAGTTAAAGCAAGCTTTTGCCGAGAGAGGTGTAGAAGTGATATTTGTTTCTTTGCAGAGCTGTAGCCTAGATTTGTCGGGCACTCAGGCTGTAGTTGAGATTCCGGGATTTGAATATGGGCAACTACCTAAAGCCGTTTTTGTTCGGGGTGTCGCCGGTGGCACTTTGCAACAGGTGATTACACGCCTAAATGTTCTGCATATACTCAGTATGTTGGGTGTGCGAATTTACAACGATGTGAAGGCGATTGAGCGCACAGTAGATAAAGCCATGACTAGCTTCTTGCTTCATCATCATGGCGTATCTACGCCAGCAACTTGGGTATGTGAATCTAGGACGCAGTTAGCGCAGATAAGACTCAAGTTTGTGAAAAATGAGCAGCAGTTGGTGCTTAAACCATTATTCGGTTCGCAAGGGAAGGGTGTCCGTAAACTGTTGGCTGATGACGCTATGCCAGTGCCTATGCAACAGTTCGTTGACGGTGTTTATTATCTACAACAGTTTATCCAATCTACCGAGGCGCCGCATGATTACCGGGTGTTTGTGATTGCAGGTCAGGTCGTCGCCACGATGAAACGTGTCGGCCATGACTGGGTGAATAATGTGGCTGTAGGTGCTCGCTGTGAAGCTATTGAAGCCAATTCAATCCTAAATCAACTTGCCTTACAAGCTGCCAATGCACTGGCGATAGATTACTGTGGGGTGGATATTATCCAAGCGGTAGGCGGTGAATACTTGGTGCTGGAAGTTAATAGCATCCCTGCATGGAAAGGCTTGCAAAGCGTGACTGACGTCAATGTAGCCAAGCTTTTAGTGGATGATTTTTTGAGTAAGGTGAATGTAATTTGATGAGTAAGCAGTGGAGTGCAGCAACGTTGGCTGAAGCCTATCATTGGGCGTGTATGTCAGAATTACAGGCTTTAAAGCCTGGGAATGTTCACATATTTGCCGATGGTCACGGCATGACCATAAAGGATTTTTTCAAAAGTGCAGACGCAACTGCGCTGCTAATTGCACAAGAAAATATCGGTGTAGGTCAACGTATTTATTTTGCAGTTGAAGCCACGCAACAGGCTGTGGCGTTAAATACCAATTTAGGTTTAATTTTATTATGTGCACCACTGATATATACAGCATTGCATGCAAATCATCAGCTCAGCTTTGCGGAGAATTTGCAGGCGACATTGGCACAGTTGACGATTGATGATGCGCGCCTAGTGGCAAAGGCTATTGTCTTGGCACAGCCAGCGGGTCTGGGAAACGTGGCTACGCACGATGTGAATGATCAGCCGAATGTTAGCTTATTGGCATTGATGGTGGCGGCCCAAGGGCAAGACCGCATTGCCTGGCAATATGCTAATGCCTACCAAGATATACTTGGTTTTGGTTTGACACAATACACAGCCGCAATGTCGCGTTGGGATAATCAGGCGTGGGCCACCTGTGCGCTATACCTAAGCTTTTTGGCTTATCAGCCAGACAGTCACATAGTTAGAAAATACGGCATTAATGTGGCGGCAGAGGTGATGGTTGAAGCGCAAGCGCTAGAGTTGGAGTTCAATCTTTCGTTAAATCCAAAATTAGTACAAAAGAAATTACTGGCTTGGGATGCATCACTCAAAAGTCGCAATATAAATCCCGGTACCAGCGCAGACCTTACAGTGGCATGTCTGTTAGCCAGTTGTTTGGTTTAATATTTTGATTGTTTTTGCGATTGTTTGCACAGGTCGGGTAACGACAGTCCGTGAGTTTTAAGATATAATGTTGCACTAGATTTTGTATAAGACTTGGCAGATCAAATAATTAGCCACTCACTGGCTAACTTGTGCGAAAAGCTTAAGACATATTAGATAATTTTCAGGAGGCATGTAATGGCAAGTTTATTAGAGCAATTAAAGACCATGACTACAATCGTGGCAGATACAGGCGATGTTGATGCAATCAAAAGCGTAAAGCCCTATGACGCAACAACCAATCCATCTTTGATATTAAAAGCAAGTCAATTGCCATTGTATGCACCACTTATCGATGCTGCGATTGCTTACGCAAAAGCACAGGGTGGTTCTAAAGAACAACAAATCGATAATGCTGCTGATAAATTAGCGGTATCAATCGGTCAAGAAATCGTTAAAGAAGTGCCAGGACGTATTTCAACTGAAGTTGATGCGCGCTTGTCATTCAATACGCCAGCGATGGTGGAAAAAGGTCGCAAACTAATTAAACTATACAATGACGCTGGCATCACAAACGACCGCGTATTGATTAAATTGGCAGCAACTTGGGAAGGCATCAAAGCCGGCGAAATCTTAGAAAAAGAAGGTATCAACTGTAATTTAACGTTGATTTTTGGTTTTGGCCAAGCACGTGCTTGTGCTGAAGCTGGCGTGTTTCTAATTTCACCTTTTGTTGGTCGCATCTTAGACTGGTACAAAGCAAAAACTGGCGAAACATACACATCAGAAACTGATCCAGGTGTGATTTCTGTTCGTGCAATCTACAAGTTCTATAAAGAGCATGGCTTTAAAACAGTGGTGATGGGTGCTTCATTCCGTAATATCGGTGAAGTGACCGCTTTAGCTGGATGTGATCGTTTAACCATTGCACCTAACTTGCTGCAAGAGTTAGAAGCGACACAAGGCGACTTACCTCGCTTACTAGTTGATGGTGGCGTTAAAGCAACTGCACCAGCTAAAATGAGCGAAAGCGAATTTCGTTTTGCATTAAACGAAGACGCAATGGCTACGGAGAAGCTTTCTGAAGGCATTCGTGGTTTTGTTGTTGATCAAAATAAACTAGAGGCGGCTTTAAGCGCTAAGCTATAATTACCAATTATTTTGTAATAAAACGGTAATCTAGCAGTATTAGAATTGACTTATATTAGCTGGGCATTTACTATAAGTGTCCAGTTTTTTTGTAGGATTGGAAATTCTAGGCGCTGTAATAAAAAGCGCTTTAAATTTTCACTAAAATAGCAATAAATTTGTAATACCCTAATAATTATTTATCGGAGAGCACCATGGCATTAACTCAAATGGCATTAGATTCATTAGATTTTGACGGTACAGTTGCTTTAGCAGCATTAGTAGCACCACACGTAGACATTCTTGAAATCGGTACACCATGCATTAAGCATAACGGTGTTAAATTACTTGAAGTTTTACGCGCTAAATTCCCAAACAACAAAATCTTAGTTGACTTAAAAACTATGGATGCTGGTTTCTACGAAGCTGAGCCATTCTACAAAGCTGGTGCAGATATCTGTACAGTTTTAGGTTGTGCTGACATTGGTACTATCAAAGGTGTAATTGATGTTGCTAACAAATACGGCAAAAAAGCTCAAGTTGATTTGATCAACGTTGCTGATAAAGCTGCTAAAACTAAAGAAGTTGTTGCTGCTGGCGCTCACATCATTGGTGTTCACACTGGTTTAGATCAACAAGCTGCTGGTCAAACACCTTTTGCTGACTTAGCTTTAGTTGCTGCTTTAGGTTTAAAAGTAGAAATCTCAGTAGCTGGTGGCGTTAAAGCTTCTACAGCTGCTCAAGTACGTGATGCTGGCGCAACTATCATTGTTGCTGGTGCTGCTATCTACGGCGCTGCTGATCCTGCTGCTTCTGCTGCAGAAATCACTGCTATCGCTCACGCTTAAGTTAAGCGATTTCAATAAGTAATTATTGAGATGAGTAATAAAAGAATCCTGACTCAGTAATGAGTCGGGATTTTTTTTGATATTATTCAATCGTTGCTCACTATTAAAGGAAACATCATGGATCATCAAAAACTAATTCTTGATAGACTAACTACTATCTTGTCAGAAACAGATAACAGCAACGCAGCTAAATTAATTAAGCTAGTTGATGGTGCAGGTCGTATTTTTGTTGGCGGAGCTGGTCGCTCTGGCTTGGTTTCACGTTTTTTTGCTATGCGTTTAGTGCACAGCGGATACAAAGTGAGCATGGTCGGCGAAATTGTTACCCCTAGCATTCAGGCTGGTGATTTGTTTGTTGTCATTTCAGGCTCTGGCGGTACAGAAACACTAATGCCTTTGCTTAAGAAAGCTAAGTCTATGGGCGCAAAAATTGCTGTCATTTCTATGAAAGCTAAATCTGCAATGTCAGAGTTGTCTGATTTGAATGTACAAATCGGTAATGACAATAGCTTCCCAGCTACCATTGGCATGCCTATGGGTTCGCAGTTTGAATTGTCAACTTTGGTGTTCTTAGAGGCAGCGATTGCTGACATCATGGCAGCTAAAGGCTTAACCGAGGAAGGTATGCGCGCAATTCACGCCAACTTAGAGTAATTGATACTATAGTCATAAAAAACCCCTAGCCAGAATTTTTTGGCTAGGGGTTTTTCTTTATAAGCCAGCTGTTTTGTCACTAATACACTAAATTATTATAGTAATAAATTTAGATTTACTTAGCGCTAACTTTAAGGCGGCGCAATTAATATTCTATAGGTGAGCTTAGGGCAATAAGTGCCCACCCCATTTCCCAAGTAAATATTATAGCCAACTGCTAATCAGTATATAATTATCATTTTTATCATAATTACCACAATTAATTGTCTTTGTGATATATTTCATCCCGCGACTTAGGGGTGGCTATTTCGTAGGCTGAATATGTACTTACACGTATATGTAATTGATATTATTTAGATTATATTAGTTAAAAATTAATGTTTAGGAATGGATGAGATGGTTGGCAATTTAAAATCAAAAACTAACGATACAGAAAATAATTCGAATTTACAAAATCAGCTAAGTAGCAGTAAGCTGAATTTTTATCCTAATTCGGCTTATCGTAGCGAAATGAAAAAAATAGATGATAAGGTAACGCAGCCTGTTGGACTTGTGACTAAATATATTGATGCAATGATTGCTTATGATGCTTTGAGGTCAGATGAAAACTACAAGCACTTGGAGGAAGTTAAAAAGGAATATAAAGAATTTTTAACATTAAATAAATAATACAAGATTATGATCACCTCAACTGGGGGAAATTACAGTCAAGTTTTGGTTGTTAGCCCCCATTCTTAATGTCTACTTTATAGTACTTTCATTTTAATTATTTGCTCATATTTTTTATGGAGAAGTGCTTTGTGGGCAAGTGTATTAGCGCTTATTTCTTATTTTTTCCATATTAACTCGCCAATCTTGAAGAGCCCCTTCATTCTTACGATCCAGCTTATCTGTAGCATTTAGATTCAAATGTACATTAGTATCTAAAAGTTCAATCGGTTTCCATAAGTATGTAATGTGTAAATTATCTAACTCAGTTTTCGGGTAGTTACGTAAAGGTGCGATCATTTCTTTCTCGCTTCTATATAATATTAAATAAGTTGTTTTTTAACGACCTAGAGATAATCTTTGGACGAACATAGACCTACTCTAAAATGCGGATTATTTTTGAAGTTCCATTATTTTTAGTGATGTGTAGGTCATAATCATCTTGTACTTTTGCACTCTTTACATCTTCACAATTGAATTCATATTTCAATCCGAATTCGATATCCTCAACGGTGACAACGCCTGTACTTTGATTGTAAGAACTCACTTCTAACATAGCAAACAATTTTATATATGAAATTTTAATATTTATCATATTAACTATAATTTTATTCAAATTGACTACTTTATATGGTAATGTTTGCCAATATTAAATTGGCATTTAAAACTAATAGTTTGACCACAAGTTTTACTCAGCCCTAAATTAGGATCCAATGCTTAATCAAAGAAATCCCATAGAGAATTTCAGTGTTGCTTTAAACGAAGCTTTACGTAATCGATATGGAAAAACGCCTTCTGCTGCTTTCTTTATGAATGAATTCAATATTCGTTCCTATGGTACAAAATTTATCACGCGAGAAACTGCAAGAAAATGGATAAAAGGCATTGGATTGCCTAGGGCTAGTGCGATCCAAATACTCATTGAATGGTTGAAAATCAATCCAACTGATATTTATTTAATGGAAAAAGACATAGAAGTTACTCAATTTAGTAATGCTAGCGGTGATAAGGAAAAAGTGATTGCTTGGCATGAGAATCTTAAATCTGATCGGCTAGCAAAGGAGGCAATGCAATCTGTTTCACCACGAATTGCAATTCTTGATTTAAAGGGTGAAATTATCTTGGTAAATCAAGCATGGCGAGATATGGCATTTGCCAATAGCAATAATGCTGGAAAATTTCTTTGTGAAGGTGTTAACTATCTAGCACTCTGTGACCACATAAGTAGTTTCGACAAAGTATTTAGCAAGGCGATGGCTACTGGAATAAGAAAAGTTATTTTAGATGAACAATCGATTTATAGTCTTAAATACCCTTGTTACACCCCTAATGAAAAAAGATGGTTTACTGCCAAAGTCACTTCATACAACAATGCAGATGGACGGTACGTGGTTGTGTATCATGAGACATTTGGGGAACTAGAAAATGAAGGTACTGAGATAGGACTCTAGAAAGACTTCTACTAAATTTTTTAAAGCTGTAAGTCCGCAAAATAGTCACTAAGTCGGGCTTAAACTGCCATTATGTAATGCTGTTGCTACCAGGGCTCCGCTAATGGATAGAGTTGCAAGTTGTTCTAAGTCTGCATTATTTCTAATGCCTCCAGCTGCAAAAATTTGCTTATTCCCAGCTTGGAGCTTGATAATTTCTAAGCGTTGAGTAGCCGCACCTTCTTCGCTGCCAACTTGCTTTAAGTCCATGACGATGATTTTATCGGGCCAATAGTTGGTTTGGATTTCTAACTCTGGGCAGCCTAGAAAGCCGTTCTGGTTGAAGTCGAGCGATAGTACGAAATTTCCAGCTAAATTCCCCCCGATGGCGATGAGGTCGGTGGCTGTAGTTATATTTTCGCTACCAATGACGTGGGTTAAATTTAATGATTGCCAAGTACTGAGTGCCTCGATATTGCGAATACCCGCATCCAGCCATAGTTCTAGGTTTGGATAGTGCGCTTGAATCTGCGTAATCGTGTCTAAATGATCACCTAACCCCTTAATTGCATCAAGATCGGCAATATAGAGTCGCTTGAATGGGTATAATTCCAACAAAGCCTCGACGATAGCGCTTGGTGCGCTGGATTTACATAAAGTTGACTGTACAGGCAAATAATGCTGTCGAAGCCCTAAGCGCGCATGCACTACGTGGCCATGCATTAAATCAATGACGGGAATGATTTCCATTTTTTAGGTGCAGTGTGAGATTTTTTTGAAGATACTGTTATTGGAATATATCACAGCTGGAGGTTTAAACAGCAAGCTACTGCCAGCGTCACTATTACGCGAAGGACTCTTAATGCGTGATGCATTGATTGCAGACCTGAGTTCACTCGATAACATTGAAATTGTTACTACGGTCGACGAAAGATTATACGCAAATCATCTAGCTGGAGCATCTACATTAGCTATTGATGCTAGCGCAGACCCTTTTGAAATATGGCAAGGACTCATCAAGACCTGTGATGCTGCGCTTATTGTTGCGCCCGAAAGCGATGGCATATTAAGCAAGTTAACGCATATGGTTGAAGTTAGTGGGGTTGTAAATTTAGGGTGTGCTCAATGTTCTGTGGATATTGCTAGTAATAAGTATGACACTTTTATTGACTTGAAGTCAGCTGGAATTATGACTATTCCGACTATGATGGCAGATATGTTTTTAACATTAGGTTTCAATGAGGCATCGTCAAGGCAAGATAGTTATGTGCTGAAGCCAATTGATGGTGCTGGATGTGAGCAGACTATGTTATTTAAGAGTCAAGCTTCAGTGCACGACTGGTTAAGTCAAAATCATCGTCAAAATAAGCGCTATATCGTTCAGCCTTTTCAAGCTGGAACCCCGGCCAGTATGTCAATGTTATGCCGTGATGGCCAAGCTTTGCTTTTAAGTTGTAATCAGCAACATATAGTCATAACAGAGTCACAACATCTGAAACTCGTAGGCGTGATTGTTAATGGATTAAGTGATCAACGTGCTAATTTTGAACGATTGTCCGACCAAATTGCCTTGGCGATGCCGACACTTAATGGCTACGTAGGCGTTGACGTGATATTGGATGAGAATGAGTTTGTTGTGGTGGAAATTAACCCTAGAATTACCACCAGTTACATCGGATTAAGTGAGTCTTTGGGGTGTAATCCAATGCGCATGATGTTAGATTTGGCAGATGCAAAGGGGTCGGCATTTACTTTACCTAACAACATGTCGCATAAGTCGGTGAGCCTTAGTTTAAATGAATAATCCGAACAAATTTAACCATACGATAGGCTGGGATGTTGGTGGCGCTCACCTCAAAGCTGCCCTGCTTGATACCAATGGCGCGCTTTTGCAAGTGCTACAAGTACCGTGTGCGTTATGGCGTGGTTTACCGGAATTAGATGCCGCAATAGATAAAATACTCAATCATTTTGAGGTAAAAACTGCATTACATGCGATTACCATGACCGGCGAACTGGTCGATATATTTGCTAATCGCGAGGCGGGTGTAAACGCTATTAGTGCTTTGATGGATGCAAAATTAAACGGCCTTAAACTATTTTATAGTGGTGCCAGAACGCTCGCTGATTTTTCATGCTTTTTAACCTTGTCTGAGGTATCGCAATCCTGGCAGTCCATCGCTTCTGCAAATTGGCTGGCAAGCGCATGTTTTAGTGCGCGTCAGTTGCAAACCTTGAAAAATAGTAACCATGCTTTATTGGTTGATATTGGAAGTACAACCACCGATTTTGTGTCATTAATCAATGGCCAGCCTTCTTGCTTAGGTTTTACTGACGCAGCGCGTATGCAATCTGAGGAGCTGGTTTACACTGGTGTTATTCGTACTCCACTGATGGCGCTAGCGCAACAAATCAGTTTTAACCTTGGTGCTACCAGTGTTGCCGCTGAATTTTTTGCAACTAGCGCTGATGTTTATCGATTAACAGGGGATTTGTTAGTGGCTGATGACATGGCAGAAACCGCGGACGGCAAAGATAAATCCATATTCTCTAGCGCCAGGCGTATTGCGCGTATGGTTGGGTATGATGTTGAAGACGCTGATATGATTACTTGGAATCGACTTGCAGAAGCATTTAAACAGAAACAGATTGAACGTTTAACTAAGGTGACAATGGTGCATCTAGACCGCATTGCTAAAACTAGTAATGTGCCGGAAATTTGCATTATCGGTGCTGGAGTAGGTCGCTTCTTGGTGAAACAAATCGCAGAAAACATGCACCTCAATTATTTGGATGTCAGTGACTTGTTTAATTGCAATATAGCGAACCCTCAGCATTCCCAAGCAAGCGTTTGCTTGCCTGCGTATGCGATTGCCTGTCTAATTTATCAGCATGAGATTGCTTCATGAGTTTTCTAAAATACCCCTTAGATTACCAGCCAGATAGTGCGCAGCTATTTGAACGTTTACGCCATCAGCCATGGGCAATTTGGCTTGATAGTGGTCAACCGAATGGCCAATACGGGCGCTATGACATTTTGGTTGCTGATCCATTTATCACAATCACTAGCAGTGAAACTGGCTCGGCACAGGTCCCGAATGCAATCACAGAAATTAGGCAAGATGGCAAAGTAAGCTTGAGTGCTGAAGATCCATTCGTGATTCTTAATCGCCTGCTCGCACCCTTTCAGGCAGTGCAAACTACGCTACCCTTTTGTGGAGGTGCGCTCGGATACTTTGGCTACGACTTGGGGAGAAAAGTAGAGGCTGCACTTAGTCACCCCATAGATCAAGCTACATTACCAGACATGATGGTGGGCATCTATGATTGGGCAGTGGTGATTGATCATCGGGAAAAAACTGCTTGTTTGGTTTCACACGGATTTCATCCTGGGACCCACAATCAATGGACTGAGTTATGCGCCTTATTTGATGGGCCAGCAGTTGATGTCAGTAGTTATTTTGCACTCACGTCCCCTATACGTAGCAATATGGATTTTGAGAAATACGCGCAGGCGTTTCATCAGGTTAAGCACTATATTACTGAAGGTGACTGCTACCAAGTCAATCTAGCGCAACGATTTTCAGCGCAGGCAAATGGTGATGGATGGTTGGCATATCTAAAACTACGGCAAATAAGCCCAGCACCATTTATGGCTTATATGAATTTTGGTGCTATGCAGGTACTTTCTGGCTCTCCTGAGCGATTTTTACAGGTGGTAGCTAATCGTGTAGAAACGCGCCCAATTAAGGGCACACGTCCACGCTCTGAAGATGCCGTGCAAGATCAGCAGTATGCGGTAGCACTGCAAGCCAGTGTTAAAGACAAAGCGGAAAATCTGATGATTGTAGATTTATTGCGGAACGATATTAGCAAAAACTGCAAAACGGGATCGGTTAAAGCGGATAAGTTATTTCAGTTACAAAGTTTTGCCAATGTACACCATTTGGTCAGCTTTGTGAGTGGTGTGTTGCAAGCGGGTAAAACCGCTATAGATTTACTACGTGGCTGCTTTCCAGGCGGCTCTATTACCGGAGCACCTAAATTAAGAGCGATGCAAATTATTGATGAGTTAGAACCTAATCGACGGGGTGTGTATTGTGGCGCCATCGGCTATATTGGTTTTGACGGTAATATGGACACCAATATAGCTATACGCACAGCAGTGTATGCCAATGGCGAAATCAGCTTTTATGCTGGTGGTGGCATTGTGGCTGACTCGGTACTAGATAAAGAATATGCTGAGACTTTAGATAAAGCCTCTAGCCTAATTGCGAGTTTTCAGTCTTTTCAGACGGATCAGGTTAAGTGATGTGGGTGATTAAGCTAGGTGGTAGCTTGTTAGGCTCAGAGGAACTATCACACTGGCTAAATTTGATTGCAAAGCACGGCAATGGCAAGGTGGTGATTGTACCTGGTGGAAGTGTATTTGCTGACGCGGTGCGCGAGGCGCAGAAACGCTCAGGTGTTAATGATGCGGTAGCACATAATTTGGCGCTATTGGCGATGGATCAGTATGGGCAATTATTGGCGGCCATGAACCCGAACTTGGTGACGGCCAGTAGTGAGTTGGAGCTCGCTGAGTGTGGTTGGCAACATAAGGGCGTCATTTGGTTGCCCAGTCGCATGGCATTAGCTGATGCTAGCATTCCAAAAAACTGGCAGCTAACCTCAGATAGTTTAAGTGCCTGGCTGGCCAACAAGCTTGGTGCCGAACAGTTGGTGTTAGTAAAATCTAAAACATTAAACACCTATCAAGCCTCCGCTACGTTGCAAACATTAGTGCATGATGATTTGGTTGATAGCGAATTTGCAGCGATGGTTAGCGGAAGCGTCTTTGACAGTTGGTTGCTACATAAAACTGATTATGCTGTATTTGAGCAAGGTTTTCATGTAGCCCAGCTCAAAGAAAAAGCCTTATTAGTCAACATCGCCATCAAGTAAAAATTACATCAAATTGTTTGCTGCCAATAGAGTTTACGCCAATTTTTTTGTTGCTGTAGCGTCAGAAACGTCCATGCCACAAACCGACTTTGCTTTTGACCTTGCGCCATATTAATGGTTTTCACTTGCCGCGCACCATTGGCTTTTAGTGCTTTGTACACCTCAGGTAAATTGCTAGCTTTTGAAACCAAACTACTAAACCAGAAAAATTGACTGCCTATTGCTGCGCTTTCTACAATCATTCGACTTATAAAATCGATTTCCCCTCCATCGCAAAACAACTCAGTACCTTGGCCACCAAAGTTAAGTGTTGCGGGTTTGGCTTTACCAAGATTCTGCCATTTACGCTGTGTGCCTTCCTTGGCCTCGGCTATCGACGCATGAAATGGTGGGTTACACATGGTAAGGTCAAAGTGTTCGTCAGCCTTGACGACACCTCTAAATATGGCGCTAGAAGAAGGTTGTAAACGTAATTCAATCGCAGATGGTAAGCCTGGATTTGCGTCTAATATAGTTTGTGCATTTTTAAGTGCAATGGGGTCTACGTCTGTTCCCACAAACTGCCAGCCATACTCACGAAAGGCTATCAGGGGATAGATTGCATTGGCTCCAACACCAATATCGAGCACACGTATTTTTTTGCTTAGAGTGAGTTTGGTCTCATTCGCTAATAGATCAGCTAGGTGGTGTACATAATCAGCGCGACCAGGGATAGGCGGACATAAGTATTGCGCAGGAATATCCCATTCAGAAATATTGTAAAAATGCTTGAGTAGGGCACAGTTAAGCGCCTTTACAGCTTTGGGGTTAGCAAAGTCTATAGAAAAATCGTTATAGTCGTTTAAGAGCACATAACTGCCAAGTGGTGGGCTAGTTAGTATTAGTTGCGCAAAGTCGTAACGTCCTCGATGTCTGTTACGTGGGTGCAATGATAACTTTTCATCAACTTTATCTATAGAAGGTTTCTTGGACAAAATAACTGTCTGTCGAATTTTCTTCATCAGTCTAGAGTCACTGTTGAGCGGGGTGAAAGGTTTCAATTAAATATACAGGACGTTGTTTGACCTCGGTATAAATACGCGCAATGTATTCTCCTAGTATTCCGATGCAGAAGAGTTGTAAACCACCTAAGAATAAGATGACCACAATCAATGTCGGAAAGCCCTGTACTATGTCTGGATATACGACACTCTTAATTAAGAAATAGCTGGCGTAAACAAACGCGCCACCAGCACTGCTTAAACCCAACCAAGTTGCCATTTGCAGTGGCGCTGTAGAGAAAGCGGTAATGCCTTGCCATGCGAGTCCAACTAATTTAAAGAAAGGCCATTTGGTATTGCCCGCTGCCCGCGGATCACGTTCATATTCTATAGTGGCTTGCGGAAAACCAAGCCAAGCGTAGAGGCCTTTCATAAAGCGGCCACGTTCACTGAGTTGATTTAACGCCTCGATGGTGCGGCGGCTAAATAATCTAAAGTCGCCCACGTTATGCGGTATTTCAATATCACTAATTTTACCTAACAAATGATAGAACATGCTTGCGGTGGCCTTTTTCCACATTGGCTCACCAAAGCGTTCAGACCGCTTCATGTTGACAATATCAGCCCCATCACGCCACGCCTGAATCATCGCAGGAATCAGTTCTGGCGGATCTTGTAGGTCTACATCAATCATAATTGCTGCATCACCGCGACAGAGCTTGAAGCCAGCTGTCATTGCGGCTTCTTTACCGAAGTTACGACTAAATTTGGCGTAAGCAATTTCTGGGTGTAGTTGCTTTAGGCCAAGAATAACGACTTCAGTATGGTCGTGACTTCCGTCGTTAACATACACAATCTCATAATTCAAATTAAGTGGCTGCAAAATGCTGATAATTTTTTTGTGGAAGATTGGTAATACGGCTTCTTCATTAAACACCGGCACGATAATACTTAAATCAATGTGGTTTTGAGCTGTTAAAGTAGTCATGCAAATGTCCAGTAACGATTAAATATAAAGGTTAAAATGAGCCCGCTAAACGTGGCTACTAGCTGTGCCATTAAGTAATGCAAATGAGGACTTAAGGCTGCCACAATTAAGGTTTGAATTATAATCCCCACACCAGCAACCAGTAAAAATTTAGGCAAAATTTTACGATGTGCGGCTTGGCTCAGAAAGGTATATCGATAGTTTAGGCTGTAGGACGTGAGTGCACCGATACAGCCAGCGAGGAGTGTCGATTGCCACGGCGCCCATAACATCAAATGGATGGCGAGTAAAAATATCAGATAATGTACTGCAGTCGCTAATCCGCCAGCGCTACTGTATTTAATAAAAGATTTGATCATTAAGTGCTAAAAACTTTCTTGTTTATTAAATTTACCGAAGTGCAGCATAATCGTGGGTAGGATTAACAAATTGAGGATAGTAGAAGTCACTAACCCGCCGACAATAATGGTCGCCATTGGCCCTTCAATCTCACGCCCTGGTTGTCCGCTACCCACCGCCAGTGGCAATAAGCCTAAAGCGGTGACGATGGCAGTCATTAAAATAGAGGGTAAGCGTTCAGAGGCGCCGCGGATGCATGTATCTAAGCCCCATACGCAGTTTTCTTCATCGATAAGATGTTGGTAGTGTGACACCATCATGATGGAGTTGCGCAGGGTAATACCGAATAGCGTGACAAAGCCGACTAGTGAGCCTAATGAAATCCAGCCCCCTGTAAATAGAGCCGCTAATATGCCACCAATTAATGCGAACGGTAGGTTAGCAAAGGTGAGTAGCAAATTACGTAAGCGACCAAGTGCGATATACAGCATTAAGAATACGGCCGCGCCTGCTAAAAACGACTGCATAATAAGTGCTTCCCGCGATTTTGCATTCGCTTCAGCTGCACCAGTAAACTCTAAATAGGCCCCAGGTGATAACACGACATCATGTTGGATTTTAGTTTTAAGTTCTGCGGTAAAAGAATCAATATCACGCCCGAATACATTGGCGGTAACTGTTTGTATCCGTTTGGCACCCGCGTGCAGTATTTTGGATCGTCCATTTTCCTGCATTATGTCTGCAACATCACGTAAGCGCAATAACTTACCTTCAGGGTTAAATAGAGGTAAGTTTCCAGCCTCTTGAACATCATCGCGAGCTTGGGTGTCTAGCACTACGCTTACACCAACGACACGACTTCCTTGATAGACCTGCGTGATTGGTACACTTTCATAAGCCAAGCGTATGTTGTCTAAAACCTCGGTAGGTTGCAGGCCCCATAAGGCGAGTTTTTCTGGCCGCAAGCGCATGACCAGTTGCGGCGAACCTGGCGGCGATTGTACTAAAATATCAGAAGCGCCTTTAATGCTAGCCACTACACCAGAAATTGCCTGTGCATCATGGTCTAAGGCGTCGAGGTCATTGCCATAGATATTAATGACCGTGGATGCGGCATAGCCAGAAATGGTTTCTTCTATCCGCTCAGTTAAAAAGGTGTTGATTGCAAAATTGACACCAACAAAACCTGGTTCCGCTTTACCATCTCCATTGTGATCTAATGTTTCGCCAGCAAGCTCTTCGCGTATATTATTAAGTATACGTCGTTGTTCCTCAGCTGAAATATTGCCGATTTCAATCTCAAATTCGCTGTAGTGTGTGCCGAAAGTGTCAGCGGCATTGGGGGCGCGACCTACCCATTGCGCTACTGACTTCACCCCTTTAATCTTACGAATAATTGCTGTGGCTTTATTCCCGATGCGGAGCGACTCTTGTTCCGATGTGCCTGGCACAGCAGTCATATGCATAATGTAATGGCCTTCATGCAGGGCTGGAATGAACTGGCTTTTTAGTAAAGGTAATATGCCTAGCCCTAAGGCAATTAGCATAAAGCTGACTGTCACCACTATTTTGTAATGCTTTTCAATTTTGTGCAGCACCTTGATATACCATTTTTTGATAATGCGTATCATTGGTGGATCTTCAGCATCTAAATCTGCGTTACCAAGCAATAGGTAACATAGTGCTGGCGTTAAGGTTAGGGCAATCACTAGAGAGGCTGATATTGCAGCGATATAAGCAAATCCGAGAGGAGCAAACAATTTTCCAGCGACGCCACCTAACGTTAACAGTGGAACAAATACTAAGATCACAATGATTGTGGCATAAACTACGGAACTGCGTACTTCCATTGAAGCATTAAATACAACTCTATGTGTAGGAAGCGGTTGGCTTAATTGGCGATTTTCACGGAGTCGGCGAAAAATATTTTCAGTGTCAATAATGGCATCATCGACCACTTCACCTAGCGCAATCGCCAAGCCACCTAACACCATAATATTGAGGCCAATATTGAAGTAACTCATCACAACCATGGCAGTTAGTAGCGATAATGGAATGGCAGTAGCGGAGATGATGGCAGTACGCACATTGAATAAAAATAGAAACAGCACGGTAATGACTAAAATAGAGCCGATGAGAATGTCGGTATGTACGCCATGGATTGCTACTTCAATAAAGTTGGCTGGTCTAAACAAACCCTCATGTAAGGTCACATTTTGTGCGCTTAGTGCAGGCTTGATTTCCTGCAGTGATTTTTCTATGGCCTGGGTCACCGCATAAGTGTTAGCGCCTAGCTGCCCCTGTACCGATAGATAAACGCCAGTTTCTTCATTTATAGCGGCGGCGCTAATGGAAGGCGTTGCGCCTAAAATCACTTTACCAATATCCCCTAAGCGAACACTTTGCCCATTTTTGTGAAATAAAGTTGCCTGCGCAAGTTGTTCAGGGGTGGTTGACTGACCCTCAGTATTAATGATGATCCGTTGGTTTTTATTTTCAATGAAACCATTACCACGCACCCCTGTAGCATTTTTAACAGCGGCTTCAATCTGCGTTAAGGATACGCCGTAACGTATCATCTTTTCTGGGTCTACCTGAATCTGCAACTGACGTATCTTGCCACCAAAAACATTGACATCTGCGACCCCTGGAATGGCTAGCAGATGTGGCACGATGGTCCAGTCTACAAGTGTACGTAATTCAGTCAGGTTGCGTGCTCTAGAGGTTACTCCTACACCAAGTACCGTGCTGGCAGAGGAGGTAAGAGGGGTGATGTTAGGAGAGATAAAGGGAGGTAATTTATTATTAAGTGTCGCCAAGCGCTCTGCTACAACTTGTCGATTCCGAAAAATATCGGTCTGCTCATCAAAAATGACTGTGACGATTGAAAGCCCTGGAATCGACTGGGAACGCATGCTTTTGATACCGACAGAGCCAGCAATGCTACTTTCAATTGGCTGGCTAACCAAGCTCTCTACTAACTCAGCAGATAGTCCAGGTGATTCAGTTTGAATAATGATTTGAGTTGGAGAAAACTCTGGAAAAACATCCAGATTACTTCGCGTCAGGGTGTAAATTCCATACAAAAGTACTAGGCAGGCTAGACCAATAATTACCCCACTAAAGCGAATGGAAAATCGGACTAAGGACGACATCATGGTGATTTAATCCTGATTCTCATTGGTAATTTCTGACTTAAACTCTTCAGAGAGTAATAGTTGTGCACCGCTAGTCACCACAGCGTCATTAAGCGTAAGTTTTCCTGTATAAAACCAGCCATTTTCAAGCTCTACATCAGTATTGATTGGCATGCGGCTAAATTGATCTGGACCAAGTTTGCGGTAAACCCAAGGCTTGCCACCATACCAAATGACTGCTGTACTCGGGATAATCACGCCGCTAATAGTACCTTTACTTTGTGTAGACAATACCTTGACCTGCATGCCAGCACGCAACTCTGGACTTTTGGCATGATAAAAATAGGTTTTGCCCTGAATCGTGGCACTACTTGCTGGTGCGCGTGAAATATATTGCGCATTGACGTTATGAGAGCTCGCTAATGAAGGCGCCACGCTGATGCTACTTTTCTGTGATGGCTCTGGGCTATCAAAGGGTAAGGTTATTTGGATTAACACTTCTTTGTAGTCGATCAAGTTTTGCAATAACTGACTTGCCTCCTTATTCAGAGCTAGTTTTGCCAAGCCTTCACCCCAAGCTTGTTGCATACTACTAGCCAAATTTTTGGCATTTAATTCGGCCGCAAATACTTTAGCTTCGTTGGAATTAAGGTCGACCAAGGCTGCTGCCACAGCTTTATCAGATATGTTTTTATCATCCAGATTCAGCGTATGTAAACGGATGTATTCAGACTTGAAATGGGTCAGCGTTGTACGCAACACCTCAGCCTCAGCTTTGGATGACAAGTAGCGCGTTCGCAAATCAATTAAACTGTCGATACTGATGATATTGCCGTAACTGCTTAGCGTGGCTTGGTGTGTGCCTGCTTTAAGCGTACTGGTTTTGATTTCACTTTGCGCTTGTGTGGCTGGGTTGATGGTAATGATGGTGTTGCCAGCTTTGTTAGTGACACGATTAGGCGTTGCAATCTGATCTGTGCCTGCTTGGCTAGAAGCCTCGTATTCATCTTTGCCATAGAATACCAATACCCAAAATAGCATTACGATTAAAAATGCTTGTAAGCCAATAATCATGCCCAGTTTGCGGTTCATCAAATGTTGCTCCCAATCACTTTTTATTATGGCCTCGCAAATTAATGCGAGGCTGATTTTAAACTTATGGATTCAATATCCAAGCTCTGTGTGGATTGTATCAATGGTTTTTGTAAGGTATTTTCGAGTTCGGCCTCTGCCATTTTTAATTGGTAATGCGCTAATGCTAGGTTTTTCTCGACTGCATTCAGCTCAAGTTTAGCAAAAGTCAGTTCCAGCCTGTCAATTTCGCCGGCGGCTAGCCTTTTATTCATTTGTTGAGTGTTATGTTGCTGCTGCTTTAATATGAATTTTTGGTTTTCTAGAACTTGTTGTGCTTGCATTAGTTGTGCGTAGGCTACGCTAGCATCACTCATAATTTTACTTTGTAGAGCTTCAAATTGTGCCGCTTCAACTTCACGCAACGATGAGGCTTCGTTGATGCCTACTTTATTTTTGTTTAGCATACTTAGTAAGCCAGATAATCCTAGCGACCACACTTTGTCTCCATACTCATAAGCATAGCCAGGACTAATAGAAATGTTCGGATACTGCTTGGCGATTTCTAGTTTTAATTTAGCTTCTGCTGCTGCATAGCGTTCCAGTGCAATGCGAAGGTCCAGGCGGTTAAATACAGCTTCGGCTTGCAGATCGGGCTCTAATTTCAGCGTTAGTAGGCTATTGCTGTCGGTGACTATATTCATGTTTGTAACTTTAGGCAGGCTGAGTCCTAAGTTACTGGCTAAACTAGACATTAATACTAGACGATTCAGTTCGTTGGCCTGCAAGGCTGCGTTACTTGCTTGCAATAGCAGGTTGGCCGTACTTAACTCAATATTAGATGCGGCGCCTAACCCTAGTCGTTTCTGGTAGATGGCCACGATTTCAGCGCGCTGTATTTTTTCAGCGCTTAGCAAGTGACTTTGTTCTAGATTAAATTGATAGGCATTAAGACTTAACAATACGTTGTTCCGCAGTTGCCACGCACTTTGAGCAATCTGTAACTTAGCTGCCAGAGACAAATGCTGCGCGTTTTCTATACGAATCTCACGTTTATTAGAGGTTTCTATTGGGATGTCGATGCTAAGGCTAAATGCGTAAGGGCTTTTAGCCTCATTTGCACGACTGTTATTAGCCACGCTTGTATTAATTGTGGGAATAGGTCTTGCACTTGCCGTACCAACGGCAGTCTCAGCAGCGCGCCACTGAGCTCTATCTACATCTAAACTAGGATGAAAGAATAAGGCGCAATAAGTGAGTTCATCAACACCCCATTGCTTAAGAGGCAATTGTTCTTTTTTATAACCATTATTGATTAGGTATTCTGTAAATTCTGGGCCAGACGGGTTTTTGCTCGCAATCTTTTCAGCATTAAGCTGAATATCAATGGCTTTTGGCTGATATTGAATAAAGTTACAGGCAGTCAATATTAGGGGCATTGATGCCGCTAATACTGACATGAATATAAAGCTAGTCGTGGTGCGTTGAATCAAAATAGAGGATTTAAATCATTCAAATTAGGATGGCTAAATCGTGATGTGGACTAGTTGACGATTTCATCTTGTACTGCGCTTAGGGCATCTTGCAGAGTCTCTTCGCTTAAGCTATTGATGGACGTCGCTAGTAAGTCTGCAGCCGCTAAAAATGTGCCCGGTAAATTATGACTGTCCATCTCGGCAATTAAGCCTGCGGCGGCGCCAGTAACCACTAACAATGCTTGGCGTTCGCGCATTAATAGCTCTAGTTCTGAACGTAGCATGTTGATTTCATTTTCATTGATGGCGTTTTGCATATCACTCGACTTTGTTTAATTTTGTATTTAAAAATATTAACATCATTTTCGCACAATCGTAGTTACCACTGCTAGCTATTGTGTCGCTTAGACCTGTTATTTGGCAATATCTTTGGCCGTACTATGATACAAGTTGTTTTTGTTAGTCCAAGTAACGTTGCGCTCCCTTGAGCGATGTTAACTAAACGCATACGCTGTAAGTGAAAGTTAGGAATAAAACCAACTTTTTCATTTATATCTTTTCGCTAATGGCATAGTTGCGCTACAATAGCGCCTTGTTTAAACGGCTGAGATTTATTTTAGCTGAACCCTACCTGCGAGAGTGGCGGAATTGGTAGACGCACTGGATTTAGGTTCCAGCGCCGCAAGGCGTGAGAGTTCGAGTCTCTCCTTTCGCACCAAAGTTTTAGAAACAATTAAAATCGCCCCGTGAATGTAAATTTCGGGGTTTTTTTATGCCTGTTAGGCGTAACTACGCTACTCACCAATTTACTTATTAATCAATCAAATATATCTGTATATTCTATGCCATCCTCCCCTCCATAAAAAACTGCACCTTAATCAGTTAGACGTATAGTCCAACTTTTGGGGTGCAGTTCAATGTACGTGGGGGAGGACGTCAAAGGAGCTAGCCGAGAACTGGTTTTGCTTTGCTTCGCTCAATATAGTCTTTTAATATAGAAATGATTAATGCAAGAAATATCGCGGCAAATACACCAATTCCAAAAACCTTAACAAATATGCCCCCATGAAGCAGTTTTGTAGTTTCAATACTGCCAATTTGTTTGGTCAGTGATGAAGAGGCTGCGTTATCTAAAAGACGTATAAAATCAGCTCTATTAACACCACCTTCATTCTGGGTTTTTAACAAATCATTAAACTCCATCTTTTTCGCTTCTAAGATTTGTTTGTGTTTTTGAATTATTTTCTGGATGGCATTTTGCACATTAGTTGTGGCTAAGTCAGGAAGTTTAGCCGTTGCTGAAACTTCTACAATTCTTGTATTTTTTATGGCGTTAAAAGTTGCCAAATCACCATATAGATACTTTATTTCATCTATGCTCTCTATTTGCTGTTGCTGTTGAAAAAACAACCGCTCTCCTACAACAATGCTGGCTTTGCTTTGATACTGTGTTGGACGTGTTATTGCAAATGAAAAAACTAGAATGGTGATGGTTAAAAAAACCATTAAAATCGTTTGTTGCTGGCGTTGCAGGAACTGCAAAATATCTATTAAATTTAATTCGTCTTGATCACTCATGCCTGTATCTTCACTTCTCATTAGACTTCACTTTTATAAAATAAGATTTAATAAATTAATGACCATAATTCAGAAAAAGCACCTACCGCTAAAATAATAATAATGGAGATGAAGGCCATTGCTCCAAAGGTATATCTCACAGGTCTTTTTATAATGGGACTTTGTAGGATGATTCTGGCTTTTAACATAATGAGTACCGATTAATTAGTAACGATGCTACGGGTGTAAATGATACTACTATGATTTTCTTAAAGATAATAGTTATCTTAAGGAATATAAAGTTATACGATATATTGTATTGTTAGCGCTTTTAAATAATTGCTAATCGCCCCATAACAGAGTAACGCTCTATTAATCGACCTCCCTCTAAGCAGACATCCGCAAAGAAAAAGGGCTGGACTTTACTCCAGCCCTTCATCATTACATTTCTTCTAGGTCAACAGCCCAGTGACCGCCAGCCTGTAGATATCAATTTATCAATCTTGCTTTTCTAAAATTGCATCAATGCTTTTCTGATGGCTAATTCATCTAGGCCTTTTCCAATAATCACGATGCGCGATTGCTTGACTTCTTCATGCCAACCCTCAAGCGGGGTGGGGGGGTACGGTGTAAAATGCACAGCATGAATTGCGAGTGGGTCTGATTGATCTTCTGCGTATATAATGCCTTTAAGGCGCAGTAAGTTTTTGCCATAAGTTTGGCAAAACCATAGTAAATGTGGCTTAAGTCTTGACCATTGTAGTGGGCTAGGCATGACTACAGTAAAGCTCACAATGTCGTCATTATGTACTTTTGTCGCCTTTTTTAAAGTTGAATTGGTCGATTTTCTAGGTGCACGTAGCCAGCGCAATGGTGAGGCCTGTTTTGTGGTGATGTCAAATAAACCTACGTCAATCACGAGCGCAGGGTCTAGATTGCCTTGGGTGATGCAGTGCTGACTGGCACCGGGGTTAATAGTGCTGAGTTTTTGTTGTAACTGGCTAATTTGATCAGGGCTAGCTAGGTCAGTTTTGGTGAGCAACAACACATCTGCAACGGCCGCCTGTTTTAAGGCTTCTATATTCTCATCTAGTTGTTGCAAGCCATAAATACTGTCTATGGTGACCACGACCGCATCCAATCGGTAGGTGGATTCAATCACGGGCTCGTTCATTAGGTTAGCAAGTATGGGGCCAGGATCCGCCATGCCGGTGGTTTCAATAATTAGGCGTTTAAATTCCGGTATGGCTTTTAGTGCGCGCTTAAAAAACAAGTCGCGCATGGTGTCTGCCAGTTCATTTTTTAAGCTACAACATAGGCAACCAGAACTTAGCAATACCGTATTATCTGCGATATGCTCACTTTCAATATTTTGCGCTAAATTGCTTTGAGCAAAAATTTGATCCAGACCGGCATCGCCTAGCTCATTAATAATGATTGCAGTGTCATGTAGCGCTGGTTGGTGCAGTAATTTATTCAGGAGGGTAGTTTTGCCGCTACCTAAGAATCCAGTGAGCAGTGTGACGGGTATGCGTTGATCCATTTTTTAGCTAGTTTTTAGTAATAGGTGAATGCTTGGTTGTATGAAATTCAAAATGTCGCTTTAAGTTCAGGTGATGGGTATGGGCTGGTATAATGCCAAGTAGTTTTGTATGCACAGCGTTAAAAAAAGTATCCTAACATTTCCATTAGCTTACATCAGTAGACTAAACCAATCGATCATACCAATAGAAATTAGAACTGAACAATGAACGTATTTTTTGAAGAAGACGGCAATTTCAAACTTGCCTCTATCATGACTGAAACACAGGGTTCTATGCAAATAGAATCTGCCAGTGGCAAGCGCAGCAAAATTAAAACCAGTAGCGTGCTAATGCGCTTTGAATTGCCTTTAGCGGGCTTTATGGAAGCCGCTAATGCCGAAGCCGCGAGCTTGGAGGTGGACTTTTTATGGGAGTGTTGCGGCGAGCCTGAATTTGGATTTGAAACATTCGCCGCTGACTACTACGGTAGAAAACCTACACCTATTGAAGCCGCAGCTATCGCTATTAAGTTGCATAGCGCGCCAGTGTACTTTAATCGTAAAGGCAAGGGCCATTACAAAGCAGCCCCAGCTGAAATTCTGAAGGCTGCGTTGGCAGGACTTGAGAAAAAGCGATTATTAGCAGAAAAAATGGCTGGTTATGTGCTGCAGTTGAAGGCCTTGGAAGTACCGGATGAACTGAAGTCCAAGCTTGATATGCTTTTATACGAGCCAGATAAAAACTCCATGGAGTACAAAACTCTTGAGACAGCGTCCAGCGAACTGCACCTCACTCAACTTAAATTGCTGCAGGCATGTGGCGCTATTCCCTCAGCACAGGACTATCACCTAGGCGCATTTTTGCGAGAACACTTTACCAAGGGTACAGAGTTTCATTCTGAGACAGTGATTGAGCCGTTTGAAGAGTTGCCGTTGGCCGATGCCGTGGCTTTTAGCATTGACGACAGCACGACCACCGAAATTGACGATGCTTTTTCTATTACGCAATTGCCAAATGGCATTACGCGTGTCGGCATTCATATTGCTGCGCCTGCCCTCGGCATTACGCCTGATAGTCCGTTGGACAAAGAGGTGATGCAGCGTTTATCTACCGTATATATGCCCGGCCATAAGATTACCATGCTGCCAGAAGCGGCAATCAGGCCCTTTAGCTTGGACGCGGGTGAGATTAAACCAGTGTTATCGTTATATCTTCATGTGAACGCTGATTTAGTTATTACACAGCGCGATACTAAAGTAGAGCGCATGAAAATTGCAGACAATCTGCGCCATGACACTTTAGAGCCGTTTTTTAATGAAACGACTTTGGATGCCGACAGTGGACATCCCTACTGGGCTACCCTATTGTATCTGTTTAAGCTGGCTGAATCTCTAGAAAAGTTGCGCGGTAAGTATGACCCGACCAAACCGCCACAGATTGACTACAACTTTTATATCAATGATGGCAAGGTTAGCATTGTAGGTCGCCATCGTGGTTCGCCTATGGATAAGCTAGTGGCAGAGTTGATGATAGAAGCCAACAATCAATGGGGTGCACTTTTGGCTACCCATGATGTGCCAGGTCTTTATCGTGCCCAATCTGGTGGAAAAGTCTATATGACTACGCGTGCTGAGCCTCACCAAGGGTTGGGTGTAGCGCAGTATGCTTGGAGTACATCGCCGTTGCGTCGCGCGGTAGACTTGATTAATCAACGCCAGATTATTAGCGTGGCGCAAAATATAGCGCCTGCATACCCGCCAAACAGTGAAGCATTGACTACGCATATGCGGAACTTTGAGCTTACCTTTCAAGCTTATAGTGAGTTTCAATCGCGCATGGAACGTTATTGCTGTTTACAGTATTTAATTCAAGAAGATACGCAAATAGTGCATGCCACGGTATGGCGTGAAAATTTGGTGCGCTTGGATGATTTACCTTATATGACTAAAGTCTATGGTTTGCCTGAGCTCAAGTCTGGTACTCGCGTTAGCCTACAAATACAGGAAGTCGATACATTGTTAATCGAGTTACGCACCAAATTCATTGAGGTATTAGATGAGGCAGTTGCCACGGAAGCTGAAACGATTGTTGATGATAACGAAAACGCAGAGGTAGTTGCCTAGTGTTTCGCGTAGCAAAGCATCTGATGCGTGGACTTGGCGCCCTTGATGAATCAGTAGATGTGAGTGAGACTGATGGTGTGCGGGCTTTGCATTTAGGCTCGGTTACCATACAAAGCGCAATGCGCATTCGTGAGCCGTTTTCACTAGAGCTCACTTACACCCGAGCCATCATGTGTTTTCTACTATTCAAGCCTATGATTAAAAATGTGTTGGCAATAGGCTTGGGTGGCGGCTCTCTAGCTAAGTATATGCATGCATATTGCCGTGATATTCAAAGTATTGTCATTGAGCTAAATCCAAAAATCATTCAAATTGCACATAACCAATTTTACGTACCAGAAAATGATGAACGTTTAGAAGTCATTGAAGGTGATGGTTTAGTCTATTTAGCCGAGCATGCTGACGTGGCTGAAGTTTTGTTGATTGATGCTTTTGATAGCAACGGCATCCCGCCCAATTTTTGTAGCCAAGATTTTTTTGATCAATGCGCCATAACGCTCATGGATGACGGTATCTTGGTGATTAATTTATGGGGTAGTGATAAAAAGTATGATGTGTATCTACAGCGGATAGAGCAGAGTTTTGATGGCAGGGTGTTAATATTACCAACTGGCAAGCCTGGCAATATTGCTGTCTTTGCTTTTAAGCGTGAACCTGCCGATCTGCGTTTAGCGAGCCTGCGTGAGCGCGCTAAATTACTAGAAAAAACGCATAAAGTTGAGTTTTTGCAATTTGTAGAAAAATTAGCAGAACATAATGCCAGTACCAATAACCGAATTTTTATGAAAAGCGATAGCTAAGCTATGAACCAAAACCAAGCGCCAAACCGATACTTTGCAACCTGTCCGCGGGGGCTTGAGCAGTTGCTTGCGGATGAACTTTTGCAGGTGAATGCTAAGGCCATTAAGACTACCGACGGCGGCGCGAGTTTTGATGGTGACTGGTCGGTTTGTTATGCCGCTAACTTGCATTCACGCATTGCCACCCGCATTTTATGGCAAGTTTCACGCGGAAAATACCTAAACGAAGAAGATTTATTTGAAGCTGCTTACAAGCTTAATTGGCCACAATGGTTTGATGTTAAACATGACTTTATGGTGAAAGTGACCGGCGTTAAATGCCCACTCAAAAGCTTAGAGTTCGCGACTTTGAAAATCAAAGATGCGGTGTGCGATAAATTTAGACTAAGCGTGGGTAGTCGTCCTTATATTGATACCAAAACTCCAGCCGTGCGTATTCATGCTTATTTGGCGGCCGAAGAGTACCAGTTTTACTTAGATACTTCTGGTGCCGCTTTGTATCAGCGTGGAAATCGTGGTGCCAGTATAGAGGCGCCTTTGCGTGAAAACTTGGCCGCTGGTATTTTAAAATTATCTGGCTGGCAAGTGGGTACGCCGCTACTTGATCCGATGTGCGGTAGCGGTACTTTTTTATTAGAGGCAGCCATGGTTGCGCTTGATATGGCGCCTGGCTACAAAAGAAGTTTCGGCTTTGAAACCTTAAATAATTTTGAGTCTACCACTTGGTCTAAGTTAAAAAATATTGCGGCGAGCAAGGTGAAACCAGTGACGTTTCAAAAGATATATGGCTCAGATATTGATTTGCGTGCAGTACGTATTGCTAAGAAAAACCTAGAAGATGCGGGCTTGTTGGCTGCTGTGCAATTGTCGCAGCAAGATATTGTCAATTTGTTGCCACCGGCCGAATCAGGTGTAATGGTCGCCAATCCACCATACGGTGTGCGTATTGGTGAGGACGAAGAGTTAACGCAGCTTTATCCTAAAATCGGTGAGTCTCTTAAGCGTAAATTTGCTGGCTGGAATACGTATTTCCTAACCAATGATCTGCGTATGCCAAAATTAATGCGCCTCACTCCAAGTAAACGCACGCCTTTATATAATGGACCCTTGGAATGCCGGTTGTTTGAAATTAAAATGGTGGCGGGCAGTAATCGCAAATAGCTTTAAATAGGGAACCGCATGACTAATCCGAACGAGAGTATTGATTCATTAGGGCAACTTAATCAGAAGTTACTGCAGTTTGTTGATGCGCGCGATTGGGAGCAGTTTCACTCGCCTAAGAATTTGGCGATGGCGATGATAGTTGAGGCAGCTGAGTTAGTAGAACATTTTCAATGGAATACTGAGGATGAAAGTTATCTGCTGACCCCTGAGAAGCGGGAGCAAGTAGGGCATGAGATTGCAGACACTTTCGTCTATTTGCTTAGGTTGGCGCAAGTGTTGGAAATTGATTTGATTGACGCTGCGAATAAAAAAATAGAACTGAATGCTATAAAGTATCCCGTAGACAAGGCGCGCGGAAAAAACAATAAATACACAGATTACCTTTAAAACGGCCCTATTAAAATGCAAAAAAGCGCATGACGAGTTAAACGTCATGCGCTTTTTTATTTGGGCTTGCAGTTTGTTATTTAAGTGCCGCTAATGCAGCATCATAATTAGGCTCACTAGTGATTTCAGACACCAATTCGCTATGCAAAACATTATTATTTTCATCTAACACAATCACTGCGCGGGTAGTTAAGCCAGCTAAGCTAGTGGAGTTTATCGCTACGCCATAGCTCTGTGCAAAGCTAGGGGTATTGCGGAAGCTAGACAGGGAAACTACATTTTCAATGCCTTCTGCCGCGCAAAAGCGACTTTGTGCAAACGGCAAGTCGGCTGAAATACATAGCACGACAGTGTTATTGAGGCTGGCGGCTTGTTTGTTGAAAGTACGTACTGAAATCGCACAAGTTGGTGTATCAATACTTGGAAATATATTCAGTATTTTGCGTTTGCCAGCAAAGTTAGCTAATGAGACGTCGGTTCTACTTTTGTCGGCAAGCGTGAAATCAGGTGCTACTTGACCTTTCTGTGGGAAGTTGCCGCCGATTTCTACCGGACTACCTTTTAGTGTGACTGCGTTGCTCATGATGTTTTCCTATTAAGTTTTGGTTTGATATTTATTATGCAATCATCATAAAACAAAAGTGTTTATTTTGCACCGAGCTTTTTGATATTTCATCTCATTATATGCCCTTGTTTTTGTGGGGGTTTTACCAGTAATTATGAACATTCATTAAAATATAGTGCGACTTTCTGTCATGGTTTTAGCTAGTCAGTGCTACCGATATTAATCCATTATTGGGTAAAGTTTTACGCTCAAAATAGGCTCGTATAAGGTAAAATTGACAGATGTATGCAACCACTCTATCAGCTTTAAAGTCTCCGCATTTTGTGCACTTGCGCTGTCATAGCGAGTACTCCATTGTCGATGGTATTGTGCGTATTGATGACTATGTTAAGCATGCAGTAGAGGATCAAATGCCGGCGCTGGCATTAACCGACTTGAGTAATTTGTTTGGTGCTATTAAGTTTTATAAAGCCGCGCGTAGCAAGGGCATTAAGCCGATTATCGGTTGTGATATCTGGCTGGAAAATACCTCTAATCGTGATCAACCTAGTCGCGCACTATTATTATGCCAATCCCAGGCGGGATATTTGTTACTTTGCCAATTAATCAGCCGCGCCTATTTAAATAATCAATATCGTGGCCGCGCTGAATTTAAGCGTGAGTGGTTTTCGGAATGTGGTACGGAGGGGCTGATAATGCTCTCTGGTGCTTTGTCCGGTGATGTGGGACAAGCTTGTGGGCAGGAAAATTTAGACTTGGCGCTCAAATTAGCGGCCAATTGGCAAGCACTGTTCCCTGGACGTTTTTATATAGAAGTGCAGCGTGTAGGTTCAATCAATGGCAACGAAGAGGGCTATATTCAGCAAGCACGTCAGATTGCAAGCCAGTTACAGCTTCCAATCGTCGCTACCCACCCAATTCAATTCACCACCCCTGATGACTTTAGGGCGCATGAAGCCCGTACATGCATCTCTGAAGGATATGTGCTTGCAGATACGCGCCGGCCAAAATGCTTTACTACGGAGCAGTATTTTAAATCGCAGGCTGAAATTACGCACTTGTTTGACGACATGCCTGAGGCATTGGCTAATAGTGTAGAAATTGCGAAACGCTGTAACTTAGCGCTTACCTTAGGTAAAAATTATTTACCAAATTTCCCTACGCCTAATAACGAAAGTTTAAATGAGTATTTAGTAGATGCTGCTCGTCTAGGATTAGAGCAACGCCTATCCGTGCTTTATCTAGATGCGACCATACGTGCTAACAAGCAGCAAAGTTACCACGACCGTTTAGATTTTGAAACCAAAGTTATTAATCAAATGGGCTTTGCAGGCTACTTCTTAATTGTGGCTGACTTTATTAATTGGGCTAAGCATAATGGGGTTCCGGTCGGACCAGGTCGTGGATCTGGTGCTGGATCTGTCGTTGCTTATAGCTTGGGTATTACTGATTTAGACCCGTTAGAATATAATTTGCTGTTTGAACGGTTTCTTAATCCAGATCGCGTTTCCATGCCCGACTTTGATATCGATTTCTGTCAAGAGGGTCGTGATCGTGTCATCGACTATGTGAAGCAAAAGTATGGGTTGGATGCAGTATCCCAGATTGCCACTTTTGGTACCATGGCGGCTAAAGCTGTGATACGTGACGTAGGTCGTGTGCTAGATTTACCGTTCCATTTTGTGGATGGTATTAGCAAGTTGATTCCTATGGAGTTGGGCATTACTTTGACCGAGGCTTTAGTTAAAGAGCCTCAACTCGCCGAGCGGCGTGAAAATGAAGAAGAGTTGCGCGAGTTATTGGAACTGGCATTAAGGTTGGAAGGCCTAGTGCGAAATGTCGGTATGCATGCTGGTGGTGTATTGATATCACCAGGAAAAATATCGGACTTTTCGCCGATTTATTGTCAACCCGATGGCGCCAGTCTAGTCAGTCAATACGATAAAGACGATGTGGAAGCCGTGGGCTTGGTCAAGTTCGACTTTTTGGGTCTTCGCACACTCACTATTTTAGAGTTAGCCTTAGTCAATGCCAATAAACAACGCGCCGAGAGTGATTTGCCACCATTGTCTTTTGCGACATTGCCTTTGAATGATAAAGCCACTTTTCAGCTATTAAAAACCGCCAATACCACGGCTGTATTCCAGCTGGAGTCACGTGGGATGAAGGATATGCTGAAGCAGGCATTACCAGATTGCTTTGAGGATATTATTGCGCTGGTCGCGTTATACCGTCCCGGCCCGATGGATTTAATCCCAGATTACTGTAGACGTAAACACGGTAAACAGCGTGTGGAATACCCACATCCGCTGACAGAATCTATTCTTAAAGAAACCTATGGTATTGCTGTTTATCAAGAGCAGGTTATGCAGATCGCCCAGGTAGTGGCGGGTTATAGCTTGGGTGGTGCGGACTTGCTTCGCCGCGCGATGGGTAAGAAAAAGCAAGAGGAAATGGACGATCAGCGTAAGACCTTTACTGAGGGCGCGGTTAAAAACAATATGACCGAGCGTCAGGCCACCGAGTTATTTGACTTGTTGGAGAAATTTGCTGGCTATGGTTTTAATAAATCTCACGCCGCAGCCTACGCTATGGTTGCCTATCAAACTGCCTATTTAAAAGCGCATTATCCGTCAGCTTTCTTAGCCTCGACTATGTCGGCTGATATGAATAATACGGACAGTGTACGTATTTTTTATGAGGACTGTGCTCCCAATCAGATTGAGGTATTACCCCCAGATGTGAATCAGAGTGAATTTAAATTTAAGCCAGTGAATAAAAGCCAGATTTTGTATGGCTTGGGCGCAGTTAAAGGTACGGGCGCCGCTGCGATTGAAGTGATCTTACAGGCACGCGCTAAAGATGGCCCATTCAAAGACTTGTTTGATTTCTGTAACCGTTTGGATTTGCGTAAAGTTAATCGCCGTGTGGTTGAATCTTTAATACGTGCAGGGGCTTTTGATCAGGTAAGCCAAAATCAAACGACACCCAATCGCAATGCTTTGTTAGCTGGCGTTGCCATGGCAATGGCTGCAGCTGAACAAAATAATGCGAATAGTAATCAGGATAGTCTATTCGGTGAAGCGGTTGATAATGCAGTCAATGTATTGCCAAGCGTGCCAGCATGGACTGAGCAGCAGCGTCTACAAGAAGAAAAAGCTGCACTTGGCTTCTTTTTTAGCGGGCATCCTTATTGGGCCTACCAAAAGGATCTTAGCCAATTTGTCAGTACGACCTTAGCCAATTTGGCACCGAAAGAACAGCCGCAGCTTCTGGCAGGGATTGTTTCTGGGGTGCGTAACCGTATGACTGCACGTGGGAAAATGGCTATCGTGGGGCTTGATGACGGGACTACACGTATAGAAGTGGTGGTAGGTAACGACTTACTCAATCAGTCGCAGCATTTACTAAAAGACGACCAGTTAATTATTGTCGAAGGACGCGTGAGTAATGATGAGTTTTCTGGAGGCATCCGTGTCAATGCCAGAAAATTACATGATTTATCTAGCATTCGTAATAGCCGCGCTAGCTTTTTAAAAGTGTCATGCAATGGCCAGGCCGACGCAGTTAAATTAAAAGAATTATTAAAGCCTTATTGTAAAAGTGCATCAGATGAAACGCGAGGATGCGCTGTGAAAGTGGAATACCATAATGCCAGTAGCAAAGTTGAATTGATGCTAGGTAATAATTGGCGTGTAGATTTGCATGAAGATCTGATTGCCGGCTTAAGCGCATGGTTAAGTCGTGAAAACGTAAAAATCCTATATAATTAAACAAAGATTCTTGAGATTAAGCCCAAACGCATGAAAATAACTTATTTAGATTTTGAACAACCGATTGCTGAACTTGAAGCCAAAATTGAAGGCTTACAGTCAGCCCATGATGATCACGATAATTTAGATATTTCTAAAGAGTTGTCAGCTTTAGAAAAGAAAAATCAAAAATTATCTGAAGATATTTACGGCAGTTTGTCCGCATGGCAAATTTCGCAATTAGCACGCCATCCCCAACGTCCTTACACCTTGGATTATATCCAAGGTATTTTTACTGACTTTGAAGAGTTGCATGGGGATCGTGCGTATGCTGATGATCCAGCTATTGTTGGTGGTTTAGCTCGATTTGAAGGTCAGCCAGTCATGGTCATTGGCCATCAAAAAGGGCGTGATGTTAAAGAGCGCCAATACCGTAATTTTGGTATGCCGCGTCCTGAAGGTTACCGTAAAGCGCTACGCTTATATCGCATGGCAGAAAAATTCAACATTCCTGTGATTACGCTTATTGATACTCCAGGTGCTTACCCAGGTATTGGTGCTGAAGAGCGCGGTCAATCTGAAGCCATTGCACGCAATTTGTATGTGATGGCCGAATTAAAAACGCCTATTATCGGTGTGATTATCGGTGAAGGTGGCTCTGGTGGAGCATTGGCGCTTGGTGTAGTTGATCAATTATTGATCCTGCAATATGGTACCTACGCAGTCATTTCACCTGAAGGTTGCGCTTCTATTTTATACAAAAGTGCTGATCAAGCCCCAGTAGCGGCTGAGTCGTTAGCGATTACTGCTGATCGCCTTAAATCTATGGGTTTGGTTGATCGTATTGTACCTGAGCCATTAGGCGGCTGTCATCGTGCACCAGAAGTGGTAATGGAAACCTTACGCGCTGCGTTAAAAGAAGAGCTAGCTAAACTAAAGAATAAGTCCATTAAATCTTTATTGGTGACTCGTTATGAGCGTTTGATGAGTTACGGAAAATTTAAAGAAGTTGCTGATAAAAAACCAACAGTCAAAGTTTAAGTTGCCCAAAAGTAAAGCTTCTCCAATTCGTTCCAAATCTCATGCGCTAATCCTTAGCGCAGTCCAACTTCAACTAAATCAATTTCTTGCGACGCATCTTAAGTCAGGCCAGCATTTACTGCTGGCCTTAAGTGGCGGGCTAGATTCTTGCGTGCTCTTACATCTATTGGCTAATGCTAAGTCCAACTTAGGCATTGAGTTGTCAGCCATGCACGTGCACCATGGTTTAAGCCCTAATGCTGATGCATGGGCTAGCTTTTGTGAGCAGGAATGTCAGCAGTTGCAAGTGCCGCTAAAAGTGGTGCATGTGCAAGTTGAGAAAAATTCAAATTTAGGGTTAGAAGCGGCTGCAAGGCATTTACGTTATGAGGCACTTTTTAATGCCGTAGTAGCAGATGCCCCGCCAGATTTTATCGTGACTGCACATCATGAAGATGATCAGGCCGAAACGCTCATGTTGCAATTGATGCGTGGTGCTGGAGTTAAAGGGTTGGCGAGTATGGCTGCAATTGATCGCATGCGTCGTTTACTGCGGCCTCTACTGGGAATCACACGTCAAGAGCTTCATGACTACGCAAAGTTACACGCCATTGCTTGGTGTGATGATGAGAGTAACGCGAATACGCACTATGAACGCAACTTTGTGCGCCATACGTTGATGCCAATCTTGGCAGAGCGGTCGCCAGCAATTTCATCCGTACTCGCAAGAACCGCATCGCATATGGCAGAAGCGAATACATTGCTTGATGATCTAGCCAGCATCGATGCACAAACACTGGTGCTTGAAAATAGTGTGTGCGTATCTGGTTTACGCATACTAAGTCAGGCGCGAGCAAAAAATGTATTGCGCTTCTGGTTGGCGCGCAATCATTTGGCCATGCCACATACAGAACAATTAGCAGAAATTTTACATCAGTTACTGAATGCCAAGGTGGATGCCAATATCAATATTATCCTACAGCCTTTAAGTTTAAAGCGCTTCCAACAACGCGTTTACCTATGTCGTGAGCAAGTGGCCCAGGATTTTGATTTGGTCTGGAATGGTGAGCAGTTTTTAGACTTACCAAATGGTGGACAACTAATATTTAAGCAGGTGGTTGGCACTGGGTTGGCATTAAAGTTTGGTATGACCAAATTGAGAATCACCAACCGCGATGGCGGAGAACGCTTTAAGCCCAATGTGCTAAGACCTACGCGCACATTGAAGCATCTATTGCAGGAAGCAAATATTCCTCCATGGCAACGGACTAATTTGCCACTCATTTATTGGCACGACACCTTGGCTTGTGTGCCTGGCATCGGTATTGCGCATGAGTTACAAGCACACGGTGAAGAAATTGGCTTAACAATTAGCTGGCAGGATGCACGCGTCGACTAACACGTTCTTCTTTAGCTAGGCGCAATCCAAAAATTGTCCCTAGTAATAATCTCACTTTTTAAGTATTAGTTTTAACTGTGGCCATATATTTTCTAGAATCATAGGCTGCCCCTGCACGTTGGGGTGTAAGCCATCATCTTGGATTAACTCTGGTCGGTTTTCCATGTCCTGCAACATAAAAGGTACACGCGGTACTTTTAGTTCTTGGCTTAACTGTAGGTATTTTTGCGTGAATGACTGCGAATATTTGGGGCCGTAATTAGGGGGTATTTTCATGCCAATCAGTAGCACTTTTGCGCCAGATCTTTTGCTTTGTTCAATCATCTGCCCCAAGTTATCTTTCATTACGGATAGTGGCAGTCCGCGTAGACCGTCATTAGCACCTAGCTCTAAAATGACTATGTTGGGATGATGCTCATTAAGCGTTGCACTAAGCCGGCTTAGGCCGCCACTTGAAGTTTCGCCACTGACGCTAGCGTTGATGACTCTGAACGGGTATTGTTGGCCTTCCAGTCTTTGTTGTAGTAGGCTTACCCACCCTAGCTCTTGTGGTATGCCATAGGCAGCTGATAGGCTGTCGCCGTAAATCAGAATGCTATTGCTTGCAGCGTAAGCTGTCGTTGTTATAAAAATAAGGCAACTTAAACCCAGTAAAAATGGACTTAGTAATACGACTCTCATTATTGAACGTAATCGGAAAAACATAGATGCAACACACTCCTATTATTCAGGCGCAAAATTTATTCTACGAAATTGCTAACCATGATAACTATATTCGCATACTACAAGGTTTAAATCTAACCATTAACACAGGTGAGCAGGTCGCGATAATAGGGAGTTCCGGTTCCGGTAAATCTACCTTACTAAGCTTGTTAGCGGGTCTTGATGTACCTACGAGTGGTCAGGTGTTGGTCGAGATGCAAGCATTTAGTAGCTTAGATGAAGATGGGCGCGCGCAAGTGCGCGCACGTAACATGAGTTTTGTGTTTCAGTCATTCCAGTTGTTACCATCACTTACTGCGCTTGAAAATGTCATGCTTCCGCTACAGTTGACACAACATGCCGATGCTAAGAAGTTAAGTCTGCAAGCGTTAGACCAAGTAGGTTTAAGTCAGCGCGTACAGCATTACCCAAAGCAGCTATCTGGCGGTGAGCAACAAAGGGTAGCCATCGCACGTGCTTTTGCCACCAAGCCGCGCATCTTGTTTGCTGATGAGCCTACTGGTAATTTGGATAATGCAACAGGTAAAATTATCATTGAATTGCTCTTTAAGATGAACGCTGATGCCAACACCACGTTGGTATTGGTGACACATGACATGCAGTTAGCTAGTCGCTGTCAGCGCCAATTGCAGTTGGATAATGGTGTGCTCACAAATCTAGTATGAACGCCATTTTTAAATTAGCTTATTTGCAAACCTGCAGCTTGTGGCGCGCAGGGGCGCTAAGGGTGTTGGTATTTTCCTTGGTGTTAGCGGTAGCGGCGATTACGGCCGTAAGCTTCTTTACTCAGCGCATTGACACAGCGCTGAATCACCAAGGGGGCTTGTTGCTTGGCGCTGATCTAGTGATTTCGGCTAACCATGCGTTACCAGAAAATTTTGAGCAACGTGCTAGCACGTTAGGATTAGCTTCGGTACGTAGCTATGAATTTCCAAGTATGGTGGTGGTTGGTAATGCAAACCAACTTGTAGAAGTTAAGGCGGTAGGGCAGGGATTTCCTTTGCGAGGTGACCTAACCATAGGTGCAACTACAAATGAACTGGGGCAAGTGGTTAAAGCTATTCCTAAGCTCGGTCAGGTGTGGGTTGAGCCGCGACTTGCCCACTTACTCAACTTGCGAGTCGGTAGTGAAGTTGAAGTCGGTGAGCGTAAGTTTAGCGTCAGTGCTATTTTGCTGCATGAGCCATCACGTGGGGGCGATATGTTTAGCTTTGCACCACGGTTAATGATGAATACGGCTGATTTAGCCTCAACCAAGCTGTTGCAATATGGCAGTCGTGCCAAATTTCAGTTATTGCTAGCGTCTTCACCGGACAAGATTAACCAATATATTAGCCTCACTCAGCCTGAGTTAAGGCGTGGTGAAAAGATCCAAGATCTTCGTAATGCAAGGCCTGAGATTAAATTGGCCTTAGAGAAAGCCCAGCAGTTCTTAGGGTTATCGGCCATGGTGAGCGTGATTCTAGCCATGGTGGCCATGCTCCTTTCTAGCATGCCTTATATTAAGCAAAGCTTAGATAGTTTTGCACTGATGCGTTGCTTTGGCGCATCGCAGAACACTGTGATGCAATTGTTAGCGATACAGACATTGTTGATCGCTTTTTTTAGTGCTTTGATAGGTATAGCGCTGGGATTTATGGCGCAACTCGGTTTAGCAAAATTAGCAGGAAGTCTGTTTGTAGAAGCTTTGCCACCAGTAGGCCTAATGCCAATGTTGGTCGGCATGGTTGCAAGTATCGCCATGATGTTTGCGGTGGTGTTACCACATGCTTGGCAAATGCGTCATTTAAGCGCCATGAATATTCTGCGCAGCGAAACGCTGATGCAACCTTTAAGCGTTCAACTCAAGTTCTTGCCTGCGACTTTGACGATGAGTGCCATGATATTTTGGCAGGCACAGGATTTTAAAATTGCATTAGCGACGATTGGGGCAATCTTGTTATTGTCCTTACTAGTCATAGCATGTGCCTACGGATTTGTTTGGCTAACGGCACGTCTTTTAACTTCATCTCTACGAAACTCTACACTAAATGCTGTTAAGTTAGGTGTGCTAGGCCTTAAGCGCAGGTTCGCGATTTCTACGCTACAAATGATTGGGTTCAGTATGGGTTTGATGGTGCTCATCTTATTAGCCTTAATTCGTGGTGACCTGATACACAATTGGCAGGCCTCACTTCCTGTTGATGCGCCCAATCGTTTTGTCATTAATATTCAACCGGCGCAGATTGATGGTATACATCAATTTTTTGCGCAACAACACATTAAAAACGCAGCGCTATTCCCAATGGTGAAAGCCCGCTTAATGAGAAAAAATGGAATTGCTGTTAAGCCTGAGGATTTTGACGATGAGCGCGCACGCCACTTAGCTGAGCGTGAATTTAATTTATCATGGGCTGCGCAAATGCAAAGTGACAACCAGTTGCTAAGTGGTCGCTGGTGGAAGTCGTCTGATGTGGGTAAGCCCTATATTTCGTTGGAGCAAGACTTAGCTAAAACACTAGGAATCCAATTAGGCGATCAGTTGGAATTTGAGATTGCTGCGAGTCCCATTACACTAACAGTGATTAGTCTCAGGAAGGTCGAATGGGATAGCATGCGCGCTAATTTTTTTGCCGTGACACCACCAGGTGTATTGGAACGCTTCAATGCCAATTACATCAGTAGTTTTCATTTGCCACTGCGGGCTGATGGACCATTAAATCAACTGCTACGTCAGTACCCTAATCTCACTATTATTGATGTGGCAGCCTTGATGCAGCAGGTACGTGGCATTATGCAAAAAATGAGTAGCACGGTGCAGTATGTGTTTACTTTTAGTTTAATTGCGGGCTGTGCTGTACTTTATGCTGCATTAGTCGCAACCCATGAAGAGCGCATCCTTGATGCTACCCTATTGCGTGTTTTTGGGGCTTCTAGGCGTCAGGTCACCATTGCCTATATTGCTGAATTTAGCTGTATTGGTCTCATTGCCGCCTTGGTCGCAGTCATTGCGGCTAACTTATTGGCTTATTACATGAGTGCCCATATTTTTAATATTCCCTTTACCTTCAATTTTGGCTTAGCCCTGCTGTCTATGCTTATTTCTGCCTGTATTATTCCCTTTGCGGCTTGGCTTGGACTACGTAGATTTTTAAACATCCCGCCGAGACAATTGCTCAATAGCATTTGATTTAGATGTTGGTTGATTTGCCGTAGTTTATCCTTCAATCAAGCCGCATCGAATTGCAAGTCTCACCATTTCCACTGGGCTGCTCACGCCAAGCTTTTGTTTAATCCCTGTTTGATAGTTAGCAACAGTCTTCATGCTAATGTTGAGCGTGGTGGCAATTTTACCGAGGTCTGCACCATCTAATAACAGCCTGAAAATCTCAAATTCTCGGGGGGATAATACTTGCATCGGATCATGCTTGGGCTCATGCGCATGCGTTGCAATTATTTGGGCGACTTCTTTGCCTAGATAAGTTTGTCCTGTGAGAACCCAGTCAATGGCATTGGGTAATTCCTCTGCTAAGCCACTTTTTGCTAAGTAACCCTTAGCCCCAGCCTTAAGCGCCTGACTAGCAAAGATTGCATTTTCATGCATGGAGAGTACTAAGATTTTAGCGGTAGGGTAGCGTGCAATGATACGTTTGATACCCTCCATCCCACCCATTCCTGGCATGTTTAAATCCATAATGGTGATGTCGGGTAGGTATTCACCAAAGAGCTGATAAGCGCGCTCTGCGCTTTCGGCCTCTGCAACAACAGATACCGTGCCTTCTTGGTCAAGTAAACGCCTTATGCCTGAGCGGACGAATGCATGGTCATCCACAAGCATGACGGTTATCGTGTGTTGGTTACTCAAGATTTAATTGGGATCCAAGCGTTAATCTCAGTTCCTTCCCCTAATGTTGTATTGATATTGAAATCGCCATTTAATCCTTCAACACGCTCACGCATGCCAGGTAATCCGAAGCCAATGGTGTTGTTTAAATTAAACCCTTGCCCATTGTCCTTAACGATTAATTGAAGTCCTTCTTGCTGGTTTTTTCTTTTGTAGAACAATTGAATGTCAACCGCCGTCGCATTTGAGTGCTTGGTTATGTTTGTTAGGCATTCTTGTGTCAGTCGGTATAAGGTAATGGCTTTTGCCTCCTCAAGAACCTCGTGGATAGGGGTGATGCTTACTGCACATTTTACTTCTTTGTGACGAGATTTCCACGTCGTGACTAAATCATCAAGTGCTGCTTGAAGCCCTAATTCTTCGAGTAAGCCTGGGCGAAGTTGTTGCAATAGACCAGTCACCATGTCCGTGAGATGTCGGGAAAGTTGACTAATCGCAAGAGCACTATCTCTTAGCTCAGGATATCTTTTCTCTGAAGCCTTTAGGATAACACTTGCATCGGTGTTTATTGCCGTGAGGCATTGACCAAATTCATCATGTAAATCTCTGGCTAGACTCTTTCTTTCTTGTTCTTGTAGCGAAATGAGTTCATGCGTGAGCTTGTGGTTTTGCCGGATACTGAGCTCAAGTTTGGCAATCATATGATTAAATTTGTCACCAATAGAGGCGAGTTCAGGCGCATTAAATTGAGGTAAGCGGGTGTCTAATTTCCCTTCTTCTAATGCGTTTAGTGCACTAAGAATTCTTTCTGTAGGCTTGAGTGCCTGAGCCACCGCCCAAATGACGCTTAGGTTCACTAGCACAAAGAAGACGCCAATGAGCGTCAATAACTCTATAAGCTGCTTCCACTTCTCTGCGTACTCATAGTCAGGATCGGGAGTGATAATTAATTTTCCAAGGACCTTTCCTTGATATTCCAAAGTTCTGATTGATGGGCTCCATGGGGGCGTGAATCTATTTAAAAGTGCCTTGAACCATCGAGGGGCTTCATCAGTAGCTTCATTTTTACTCAAGTGGTTGCTATCAACGACATCACCATATTCATTAGTAAGCTCGATCTTAATATGCCGCATATGTTGTAGATGTTGCAAATTGAAGGTGTGCTTCTCAATTTGTTTTTGAGTCAGTTTGTCATTATTTAGGATGGCGGTGTCGAAGAGGTATAACACCAATTTTTCTGCTGATTTAACTTCAGCCTCAGTATTCTGGCGTGCATTCTTAATCGACATCAGTGTGCCAGCAAACATAATGGCCAGTAGCAGTAAAGTAATGATTAGATTGAGGCGAAGCTTAAGCGTCAAAATGTAGATTCTCTGAAAGTCTTTAAAGGTAGGTTGTCACTATAGCGCTAGCAAGATCTAAATGGAAATTGTCAGATGCAAGTCGGGAGTTTCTCCTAATGCATAAGTGGTAATGCGTAGGTATAGTGCAAAATTACAAATTTCTTTAAACATTATCACTGCATACTTAGTGGTAAAGCAATAAAACAGGCAATCACCTAATTGGAATTAAAGTCATGACAACACCTTGCAACCTCAAACCCAAACTAATCTTACTCGCCATATTGACGGCTTATGCTATGCCACAAATAGCAATTGCTGAAAATAAGGCTGAAGCCTTGGAGTTGAGTAAAATTGAGGTGGTTGGCACTACGCCGTTGCCAGGTCTTGGTACACCAATCAATCAAGTGCCATCTAATGTGCAAACGGGTTCAGCCAATGACATTGGCGGTCAAGTTTCACTTAATTTAGCTGAATACATGGACAACAACCTTGGCTCAGTAAATACAAGTAATAGTGTAGGAAATCCATATCAAATGGATGTTTCATATCGCGGGTTTACTGCTTCACCGATATTAGGTTCAGCTGTGGGTATGTCAGTATTCTTAGATAGTGTTCGGGTTAACGAGCCTTTTGGCGATATCGTCAACTGGGATTTGATCCCAACTAATGCTATTTCCAACATCAATCTGATGCCTGGTTCTAACCCGCTATTCGGTTTAAATACCTTAGGTGGTGCGCTGTCTGTGCACACGAAGAGCGGTAGTGAGTTTCCGGGGATATCCGCTACAGCATCAGGTGGTTCATGGGGTCGTCGTGCATTTGAATTTGAGGCAGGCGGTGTAGATAAAGAAAAAAATGTCGATTATTTTGTTGCAGGTAATTTCTTTAAAGAAGATGGCTGGCGTGATCACTCTGGCAGCGATGTGAATCAGATTTTCAGTAAGGTGGGTTGGCAAAATGACACAAGTGACTTGGATTTGTCAGTATCACTTGCTGATAATACTATGCACGGCACACAATCTTTGCCACTGTCTATGCTACGTAATTCTAAGCAAGCCTACACATGGCCAGATTCGATTCAGAATAAGTTGGCGATGATTTCATTGAAGGGTAGCCACTTTATCGCGGATGATAAATTGGTAGCGGGTAATGTTTATTACCGTATGAGTAATGCCAATAGCTTTAATAGTAATGCGCAGTCAATAGCAGATGGAGACTCATCAAATGTCACTTCCAAAACAAAACAGAATGGTTTTGGTGGTTCGTTGCAATATAGTCTATTAGGTGATTTTATCGGACATAAAAATCAATTTACCTTAGGGGCATCGGCTGATTTTGGTCGTGTGAATTATAACCAGGACTCAATTCAAGCAACCATAGATCAAGTTACGCATGAGACTGTAACCGACTCACCTAATACTGCCCAAGGTAATGTTCGATTGAAAACTACCAGTGATTATTATGGTTTATATGCAACGGATAACTTTGCTTTGAATGAGCGATGGAATATGACCTTGTCAGGACGCTATAACATAGCGAAAGTAAATTTGTCGGGAGCCAGCCTTTATGACAACCCTAATTATGGCGCAATTCTTGACCCTACTAAGTATCTTGTAGGGGATCTAAATGGTAATCATGAATACAAGCGTTTCAATCCAGCGATTGGTTTTAACTATAACCCATCTAAAGACCTTGGCCTATATGGTGGCTATAGTGAGGGTATGCGAGCCCCTACGCCAGTAGAGCTCTCTTGCGCGGATGAAACGAGGCCGTGTTCACTCCCGACTGGATTTAACTCTGATCCTGATCTGCATATGATTGTAGCGAAGACTTGGGAAGGCGGTTTACGTGGAAAATTGTCATCCAGCATAGGTTGGAACGCTGGTGTTTATAATACGATTTCTAATAATGATATCCAATTTATTGCGACGAGTGCTGCTACACCAGTCGGTTACTTTAAGAATGTTGGAGAAACAAAACGTAGAGGACTGGAGCTTGGTTTACATGGCAAGTTTGCTGCTTTAAGCCTGGCTGTTAATTACGGCTATGTAGATGCAACCTATCAGTCTGATTTTACTATGGGCTCACCCTCTAATAGCTTGGCAGATGATGGAACCGGAAGTATTGGGAAGGGGAATATACAGGTCAATAAGGGCAATAGAATTCCTGGTATATCAAAACAAACGTTAAAATTAAGAGCTTCTTATGAAATAACGTCAACTTGGAATATAGGTACCAATGTAATCTTAGCTAGCAGTCAATATGCCCATGGTGATGAGAACAACCAAGACGCTAATGGCATGGTACCTGGATACGCTGTGATGAATTTAGATACGCATTATGTAATCAATTCAACTTGGAAAGTGTTTGCTAAGGTCAATAATGTGTTTGATAACCAATATGCTACTTTCGGACAACTCGGTCAAAATATCTACACAGGAAATGACGAGCAGTTTCGAACCCCTTCAGCACCAAGAGCTGCTTGGGTAGGTATTACCTATGAGTTTGGTCGCGCTAAAACGGCGGCAGCTTCGGTTGACAATGATAAGTAATAACACTTGTGGCGCTAAGGGGTAGTATGGTCTGTTGATTTAGCAATCTAATTTTTGATTGAATGCCCTTAATTCAGGTATGCCTAAATGCCTGCATGGTATGATTGCATCAATCCAAAATTGAAAGAAAATCATGCAAATCGGAACTCCTCTAAGCCCTAATGCAACCCGTGTCATGTTATTAGGCAGTGGCGAACTAGGGAAAGAAGTGATTATTGCCTTACAGCGTTTAGGGGTTGAAGTCATCGCTGTTGATCGCTATAAAAATGCGCCTGGCCATCAAGTAGCGCATCGTGCCTACACGATTGATATGACGAATGACCAAGCGCTTCGTGATTTGATTGCATTGGAAAAGCCACATTTAATCGTGCCTGAAATTGAGGCGTTGAACACCAATACCTTGGCTGACATTGAAGCTGCAGGTTTAGCTACCATTATTCCTACCGTCAAAGCTGTGCAACTAACGATGAACCGTGAGGGCATTCGCAAGCTGGCAGCTGAAGAGTTGAATTTACCTACGTCACCTTACGCATTTGCTAAAAGTGAAGCAGAGTTGCAAGCGGCTATTGATGCCGGTATCGGCTACCCATGCTTTATTAAACCAACGATGTCATCGTCTGGAAAAGGGCAATCACGTATTACCAATAAGGCAGAAGTCAAAACGGCTTGGGATTATGCGGCTACTGGTGGTCGAGTCAACCAAGGGGTGGTCATTGTAGAAGGCCAAATTGACTTTGATTATGAGATTACGCTACTAACGGTACGTGCCAAAAATGCACAAGGTGAGATTACTACTTACTTCTGTGAGCCTATCGGCCATGTGCAAGAAAAGGGTGATTATGTAGAAAGCTGGCAGCCACAAGCCATGAACAGCCAAGCCTTAGTGGAATCTAAACGTATTGCCAAAGCGGTCACTGACAGCCTGGGTGGCTTGGGTTTATTTGGTGTGGAGCTATTTATTAAGGGCGATCAAGTGTGGTTCAGTGAAGTGAGTCCGCGCCCACATGACACGGGTATGGTGACCATGGCCAGCCAACGTTTTAGCGAGTTTGATTTACATGCGCGTGCTATCCTAGGGTTGCCTGTTGACGTAAGCCTTCGTGACCCTGCAGCCAGTGCTGTGATCTACGGCGGACATGAAAGTGATAACTTAGTTTTCACCGGTATTGATATTGCTTTAGCGGTCCCTAATAGTGATTTACGTCTTTTTGGTAAGCCAGTGTCTTTTGTCAAAAGACGTATGGGTGTGGCGCTTGCCACGGGTCAAGATGTGACTGAAGCCAGAGCACGCGCAAAATTAGCCGCAAGCTTAGTTAAGCCTGTTGTTGCGAAATAATTAGGATTAATCTTGGCACTCGATAAAATTGAAGAGGTAGGTAGCAGTAAATCGACCTTTTTCGAACTGCTTGGCGGGGAAGAGCAGGGGATGGAAACACTCCGTAATTTGGTGGAAACCTTTTACGACATTATGGATAGTGATCCTAAAGCGCAGCCCATTCGAGCTATGCATCCAGCCGATTTAACTTCAGCACGTGAAAAGCTATTTATGTTTCTCACAGGATGGACTGGTGGCCCGCAGTTATACATAGAGCGCTATGGCCATCCTATGTTACGTAAGCGCCATTTGCCTTTTGCGGTGGATGAGTCAGCGCGCGATCAATGGATGTATTGCATGATTAAGGCAATGCATCAACTCAAGATGGATGAAGCACTGATGACTAAGCTGGCCGGGCAGTTGTATGGCGTGGCTGACTTTATGCGCAACCAGTAAAAATGCAAAAGGGCTAGCCTAAGCTAACCCTTGTTGTAATTCACCTACTTATAAATTACTTATTTGGTCTTAAGCCACCAAGCAATGCTGCTACCGGTGTTTTGCTAGTTGAAATCGCTCTCACGCTTGCTGTCTGCTGGCTGACCACGGCTTCATAAGGTTTATCAAACCATGGGTCATTACTTTTCTTTTTCACTGGGGTGCGTTTGGTTGCAGTAGCATCTTGGTTAGAAGTTGCTGTTTTTGCATGGCTAGGTTTGCTAGTGGCAGGACGTGAGCTACTATGAGATCTAGCACTCGTCTTTTCAATTGCAACCACTTCTTTTGGAATTTGGCGCTTAATCAGCTTTTCGATTTCCACCATGTATTTGTCTTCTTCAGGGCTCACGAATGAAATCGCGATACCTGATGCGCCAGCACGACCAGTACGGCCAATACGATGCACATAATCTTCTGGTGCACTTGGAATCTCGTAGTTAATCACCATTGGTAGTTCGGTAATATCTAAACCACGGGCGGCAACATCGGTTGCAACCAATGCGGAACATGTACCGGCTTTAAATGCATCCAATGCTTTAATTCGTTCTTGCTGCGTTTTGTCGCCATGAATGGCATCGGCAGCAATGCCTTCACGCTCTAAGCTACGGCTTAAGCGGCTGGCAGTAATCTTGGTTTTGGTAAATATAATCACCTGTTTGGCTTCGGCAGCTTTTAATAGCTGAATCAGCAGTGCTTCTTTATCACTTTGCGCAACTTGATACACTTTTTGTGTCACGTTGTCGTTCGTGGCGTTACTGCGTGCAACTTCGATTAGCTGTGGTTTGGTTAAGAAATCATCCGCTAAGCGCTTAATCTCATTTGAGAAGGTCGCAGAGAACATTAAATTCTGACGCTGCTTTGGAAGCAACGCCAAAATTCTTTTCAAATCAGGCATAAAGCCCATGTCCAACATTCTATCTGCTTCATCTAGTACTAAAATTTGTACTTGATTAAGCTGTACTGTTTTTTGTTCAATATGATCCAACAAACGACCCGGAGTGGCTACCAAGACTTCAACGCCAGTTTTTAAATGTGGTGTTTGTGTCCTGATATCAACACCGCCATACACCACCAGTGAGCGTAGCGGCGTATGTTTTGCATAGGCTTTTACACTTTCTTCTACCTGTATTGCCAGTTCACGTGTTGGCGTTAAAATCAACGCGCGTACTGGGTGTTTTGCAGGTGAAGCACCGTTGTTTGCATGTGGCAGTAATTTTTGTAGCAATGGCAACGCAAATGCCGCAGTTTTACCTGTGCCAGTTTGCGCGCCTGCCATTAAATCAGCCCCAGCCAGCGCAACCGGAATGGCTTGCGCTTGAATTGGCGTGGGAGTGGTATAACCAGAATCAGTCAACGCCTTAAGAAGTTCTGGCGCTAATCCTAGGTCTTTAAAACCTAGGGGACTGCTACTGTCTAAATTTACTGTTTCTGTCATTGGTTGGGTACTGTTCAATTATTTAATTATGCAAAGCTACGTGGACGACGTGGAGCGCCGCTACCAGCATTGCTATTACCGAAGCTACGTGAATCACTACGCGCTGGACGATTGCCTTCAGGTCTTGCGCTATCACGACGCGCAGGCGCTGCAGAACGATTGTCGCCACGTGGAGCTTCAGTGCGGCTTTCATAACGTGCACCTAACACACGGTTGCCATCACCACGATTTGCATCTGGACGGCTACCACGGTTGTCACCACGACTGTCGCCGCGGCTATCACTACGCGGGGCGCTAGCGCCATCACGTGGATAAGGTTTTTTGCCAAAAGCGATACTGTCGCCAAAGCTACGGTTCGGTGCTGGTGCACCTGAACGATCACCGCTTGGACGATCACTACGGCCACGGTCTGCACCACGGTCATTACGGTCACCAAAGCTACGTGGACGATCGCCAGAAGGTCTTTCTGAGCGGTTAGCATCAGATCTACCAGCGTAACCGCCTGCATTACCGTTTGATTCACGTGGTGCTGAATCGCGATTACCACGACTGTCAGCACTGTCACGACTAAAGCTAGGACGTTCTGTACGTGGACCACGGTCATTGAAACCGCCACGGTCATCACGTGGTTTAAAGCCACCGCGACCACCTGGTTTGTGCGCATCACGGCGAATATCACCACGATCACCACGGCCATTACCTGGACCATCCATTTTCATGGCACGTTTAGGCTCAAAGCCTTCAACGGTCGTTGGGTCCATGCGATTGCCAGTGAACTGTTCAATTTTACGTAAAATATGACGATCCATATTTGATGCAAAAGAAATTGCAGTACCAGTGTTACCAGCACGGCCAGTACGGCCGATACGATGCACATAATCTTCAGCAAATTTAGGTAAATCGTAGTTGATGACATGGCTAATACCTTGCACATCAATACCACGGGCAGCAACGTCAGTCGCTACCAATACTTTAACTTCGCCTTGGCGTAATTTAGTCAACGTACGGTTACGCGCACCTTGTGTCATATCACCATGTAAAGCTGCAGTTTTATGACCAGCAGCATATAAATCTTCAGCTAATACATCAGCGTGACGCTTAGTGCTAGTAAAGATAATGACTTGGTTTACTTCAGGAGCAATCAATAGATGCTCAAGTAGTTTGTTTTTATGTGTCATGTCATCTACATAGTGTAAGCGTTGCTCAATGTTTGCATGTTTTTCTTTTTGGCCCGCAACTTGAATTGTTTTTGGGTTCTTAAGAATTTGTTTTGCGATGCGTGCAATGTCACCATCTAATGTAGCTGAGAACAGTAAAGTTTGGCGTTCAGCAGTTAATTGGCTACAGATACGCTCAACATCAGGCAAGAAGCCCATGTCTAACATACGGTCAGCTTCATCTAAGATTAGCATTTGCAAGCGTGATAAGTCGATACGACCACGTTCCATATGATCCAATAAGCGGCCTGGTGTAGCCACTAAGATATCAAGCGGTTGTGATAATAATTTGTTTTGTAGTGGGTAAGGCATGCCGCCCACGATACTGACAGTACGTGCACGGATAAATTTACCATACTTACGTGCAGCTTCGTTGACTTGGGTTGCAAGTTCACGTGTTGGTACTAATACCAAGATACGTGGACCGCGGCTTTTTAATTCATGCGGTGTAGCCAATAGGTTTAATGCTGGCAACATAAATGCTGCAGTTTTACCTGTACCAGTTTGAGCAGAAGCCATTAAGTCATGACCAGCGGTCACAACAGGAATTGCCTGCGCCTGGATGGCAGTAGGAGTTGTATAGCCTGATTCTTCGATAGCACGAAGTAATTCAGTAGCAAGGTTTAACGATTCAAAAGACAAGATAGTCCCTTTCAATAAAAACAAAAAGGGCGCCAAGTAAAAACGGCCATATCATTTGAAACCAAGCAATTAGTTAAGCTTAGGTTCAAGGGCAATATAAACGCAGAGAATATTTGTATGGGACTTAATTAAGTCGCTGGACCGAATAATCGACCGCAGTGTTTATTACTGTAAAAGTAAACTTAATGTAAACCAACTCATATAATCTTTACCAGCGCACGGGCACAGCCGCTAACCAGTAAAAATCAAAAGTTCGATTTCTTGATAGTTGCTTCAAAATTTCACGAGCAACAGAAGGGTCAGGGCAATGATTCAAGCATTACAAATAAAACCTGTAACGCGAATGAAGTGCGCAGTATATCCATTTAAAACTTAAAGTCAAATTATTAATTCAATCCGCAAACTTAAATAGGCGCTATCTGTGTTAAAATCCGCGTCTTTCAATGATATGGCAGCAACAACATGTTACGTAATTTAAGAAATATCGCAATTATTGCCCACGTTGACCATGGTAAAACCACTATGGTAGACAAGCTTTTACATCAAGCCGGTACATTTACAGGGCATCAGGTTGTGTCTGAGCGTGTAATGGATAGTGGTGATATTGAAAAAGAACGTGGTATTACCATCTTGGCAAAAAACACTGCCTTAAACTACGAAGGTACACATATTAATATCGTGGACACACCAGGCCATGCGGACTTTGGTGGTGAAGTAGAACGCGTATTAGGTATGGTAGATGGTGTTGTTCTTCTAGTAGATGCGGTTGAAGGCCCTATGCCGCAAACGCGTTTTGTAACGAAAAAAGCGCTAGCCTTAGGATTAAAACCTATCGTTGTGATTAACAAGGTAGATCGTCCAGGTGCTCGTACAGACTGGGTAGTTAACCAAACTTTTGATCTGTTCGCTAACTTAGGTGCAACCGATGAGCAGTTAGATTTTCCAGTAGTATATGCTTCAGCGATTAATGGCTATGCCATGTTAGATATGAAGACACCTTCAGATAACATGCGCGCTTTATTTGAAACTATTTTAAGCCATGTTGCACCACCATCAGGCGACAGCAATGCACCATTGCAATTGCAAGTATCAGCTTTAGATTACTCTACATATACTGGTCGCCTAGGCGTTGGTCGTATCACTAACGGTCGTATCAAACCTGGCCAAGCTGTTGCAGTAATGAACGAAAGCAAACAAATAGCTGTTGGTAAAATTAACCAAGTATTGGGTTTCCGTGGTTTAGAGCGTGTGCTAGTTGACGAAGCTGAAGCAGGCGATATCGTGATTATTTCTGGTTTAGATGATATCGGTATTGGCTTCACCA
>CAILXF010000030.1 GCA_903838125.1 uncultured Pseudomonadota bacterium
GTTTGATTGTTAGCCATGTAGATCTCTTTTGATATTAAGTTTTAGTTGTTTCAAAAAACAAGTAGTACTTACCATTTAATGTTTTTACGAATTTTGTAACGCAAGTAAATTGCTGTGCCATTCATCATTAATGTCACCACAATAATAATTGCCCCTGTTGCAGCCGCATTAATATGAAATGCGTGATCAGGACGTGATAGCCAGTTAAACATTTGAATCGGTAATACAGTAAAACCTGAACTTAGCCATTCAAAGTTTAAGTAGGGTGCAACATCGGAAATAGGTGAGGGTGGTAAGAATGCAATAAATGTGAGCGCGCCGATGGTGATAATCGGGGCAGTTTCACCGATAGCCCGTGACATACCGATAATAACGCCAGTTAAAATACCGCCTTGCGAATATTTCACAATATGGTCGCTCACTACTTGCCACTTAGTCGCACCAACTGCATAGGCTGCTTCACGAATGGCTACCGGAATGCCGCGAATGGCCTCGCGGGTAGACACAATAACGATTGGCAGAATTAATAGCCCTAGTGTTAGGCCTGCGGTTAATATGCTTTGCCCCAACCCTAATCCATACACAAATAAACCGAGAGCCAACAAGCCGTAAATAATGGAAGGGACGCCAGCAAGATTTGACACGTTAATTTCAATTAAATCGGAGAACCAGTTTTTAGGTGCATATTCTTCTAAATATACTCCAGCACCAACCCCTACTGGTACTGCTGTAAAAAAAGTCACTAACATAACTAATACTGAGCCTACCCAAGCGGTAAGTATCCCAGCACTGCCTGGTCTGCGTGAGGGGAAGTCGCTAAAAAACTGTAGGTTAAACCGTGGGTAACCATCAGAAACCAGTTGAATGAATAGAGTCAGTAAAGTCAATAAACCAATCATTAGTGCAATTAAACCGATGACTGCAAAAAGAGTATCACTCCGTTTGTGGCGGCGTATCATTGCCCGTACTGCATTCAAGTCACCTAATACGGAGGCTTGAGTTTGTGTGTTTTGCACTGACATTAATATTTCTCCGTATATTTCTTACGTACTACATGACCAATAATATTAAAACCTAAGGTCATTACAAATAGAACTAAACCCGCAGCAAATATACTTTGATAGCCTATGCTGCCATGCGGTAAGTCACCCATTGCCACTTGCACAATATAGGCGGTAATAGTGGCAGCGCCATCCATTGGATTAAAGGTTAAATTTGGCTGTTGTCCAGCTGCTACCGCCACCACCATGGTTTCACCCACTGCGCGAGAAATTGCTAGAATATAAGCCGCTACAATGCCAGATGTCGCTGCAGGGGTAACAACTCTGACAGCGGTTTGAAAGCGGGTTGCACCCATAGCATAAGAGCCCTCGCGCATACTCATGGGAACGGCGCGCATCGCATCTTCAGCTACCGATGAAATGTAAGGAATAATCATTACACCCATCACCAAACCTGCACTTAACATATTAAAGCCAGGCAATTCTGGAAATATTTTTTGCAACATCGGGGTGACAAATAATAGGGCGAAGTAACCAAATGCTATCGTCGGCACGCCAACTAATAGCTCTAAAATTGGCTTCGTAATTTCACGTGTTTTATGTGAGGCAAACTCAGACAGATAAATGGCACCGATAGTGCCTACTGGGACAGCAACCGCCAAAGCAATCGCTGAGGTAGTAAGTGTGCCTGATATCAATGGCATGATGCCGTAGTGTGCGTCTTCAAATAGTGGTGTCCACTCTGTGCCGGTAAAAAACTCGACTAAGGAAACGGCTTTGAAGAAGCCAAAAGATTCGTATAAAAGAATAGCAACAATGGCGAAAGTGGTAAATACTGCAGACAGTGCGGCTAACATTAAGATGAGCTCTATCACGCGCTCTTTAATATTCCTGCGTAAATTTTTAGCTAAACGCGTGCTAATGGTTAAATTCATCATATTATTTGGCATAGTAGTAGCAGTGTTCATATTAGGACTTATATGATTGTAACGAGGTATAGCTGTTTGATAATAGTACTGTAAGTTAAAAAAAGGAGCGGGATCACCTGCTCCTTTTTATCTTACTTAGCTTACTTAATTCTATTAATTAAGTCTTTAATTTTAATGCCTACTTCATTTTTACCACCGAAACCAGTACCTGGTTTCATTGCTTTATAGTGCGCTTTAACTGCAGCGTAGTCTTCAGCTGGTAATGGTACATACTTTACTTCAGCAACTAATTTTGGTGCATTTTCTAAGTAGAAATTAACAAATGCTTTCACTTCAGGTTTAAACGCAGCTGCCGTTGCATTCACGTAAATGAATAGTGGGCGTGAAAGTGGTTGGTAAGTACCATCTTTAACGGCTTCTGGTGAAGGCATTACTGCAGGAGCACCATCTTTTGCAATAATTGGAATTGCTCTTAATTTATCTTTATTGGCTTCGTAATAAGCATAACCGAAGTAAGCCATACCGCCTACGTTACCAGAAACACCTTGTACTAACACATTGTCATCTTCTGATGGTGTGTAGTCTGTGCGGCTAGATTTAGCTTTGCCGTTGACTGCTTCTGTAAAGTAGTCAAATGTACCTGATGCTGTACCTGGGCCAAATAAACCCATCGCTTTATCTGGGTACGTGCTGTTGACTTGCTTCCAGTTCTTAACACTTGATCCTGGCTTCCAAATACTTTTTAACTCATCAACAGTTAAGCTTTTTACCCAATCATTTTTTGAGTTTACAACTACGGTCAATGCATCATAAGCGATTGGTAATTCAATGTATTGAATGCCAGCTTCTTTACAAGCATCCATTTCTTTTTGTGCGATTGGACGTGATGCATCAGAAATGTCAGTTTCACCACGGCAGAATTTTTTAAAGCCGCCGCCAGTTCCAGATTCACCTACGGTTACTTTTACTTTTTGTATTTTTTGAAATTCTTCAGCCATGGCTTCAGTAATTGGATATACAGTGCTTGAGCCATCAATTGCAATGACTTTGTCAGCAGCAGATGCATGTGAAGCTGCGAATGTTACAGCGATTAAAGCTGCAATACGCATTGATTTAACGAGCGTTGTGTTCATGTTATCTCCATCAAAGTTTATAAACTGTTTTAACTAGCAACAATCATAGTTATATATTATGACAAGTTTATGACAAAAAATGGATCTGTGGTTTAACTGCTTCCAATTAACCTGCTAGATGAGGACATTTTCCTCTCGCTCGTTATTACGTTTTAGTCGCCCTGTTTAATTATTGTTGTAAAAGTTTATTCAAAAGTTCTAACCCAAAACCCACGCCAAAGCCGTTGGTGTTGCTATCCACCGCGCCGAGTCCGCCTTTGCGATGCGCGGAAGATAAATCGGTATGTAGCCAAGCTACATCGTTTTCGATAAATTTACCGAGAAAGCGCGCAGCTAAAATGTGGTCGCCGCCGCCGTCTAAGGTGCATTGCTTGATATCGGCGATGTCGCTGTCTAAATCGCAGTCGTAATCATCATCATATGGGAATGCCACCACGCGTTCACCCGCAGCATTGCCAGCACCTACCGCTTGGCATGCCAGTTGTGGACTGTTGCTAATGACACCGCTCATTCTATCGCCCAAGGCTGCCACCATGCTGCCAGTCAGTGTTGCAAAGTCTAAAATGACGTCTGGTTTTTCGCGGCTAGCCAATGTAAGTGTGTCCGCTAGCACCATGCGACCTTCGGCATCGGTATGTACAATTTCTATACTAGTGCCGTTAAGTGCGATGACCACGTCATTTTGTTTGTAGGCATCAGGGCCGATATGGTTTTGTGCAATTGCCAACCAGCAATCAAGCTTAATGGGCAGTTGCATTTGAGTGGCCGCTAGCATGATGCCTAAAGCCACTGCTGAGCCGTTCATGTCTTCATGCATGCCCTGCATATATTTCGCTGGTTTCAGGTTATGTCCGCCAGTGTCAAAACAAATGCCTTTACCTACCAGAGCCACATGTTTTTGCGCCAGTTTAGGCGTATAGCTGAGATGCACAATGGCAGCATCTTGGGGCATAGAGCCTTGACCCACCGCATAGAATGCACCCGCGCCCATTTTCTTTAGGGCGGGCATGTCAAATTCTTCATGTGCCCAGCCATGTGTTTTAGCCAAAGCAGCTATTTTTTCACGATATATAGTTGGCGTTAATGCATTCGGTGGCGTAATAGTCAGTTGGCGGCACAGGGCGTTGCCAGCTACGCGCGCACTCACATAGCCGTAATCATGTTCTGCTTGATAGCCGTATATGCTGATGTTTCTTAAGGCCACTTCTTTTTTATCTTTTTTATGACTGGGTAATTCAGTTGCATTGACTAAGGTTACATAATAGCTAGCACAAGCATTTGCCTCACGCGTTTCGGCATCCCCAAATACACAAATAGCGACATTTTCAGGATGCTCGCTTAATAAAGGTTTTAATGCTTTACATAATAAGGCATGCTTTTGAAACATATTCAGTTTGTCGCCTAACACGACAAAACTTGCTACCGCAGTGCTATTTAAATCTACTGTTAATGGCGACTTAGCTAAATCCTTATATTCACCTTTAGTGCGAATTAGTTTGCTATGAAGATTTTTGCCGAAAGCGAGGTCTTTTTCTTCAGTTTCAGTCAATACGAAAAGTATATGTTTTTCATCTTTTAATGAATTTTCACTGGCAGTTGCTGCGTTTTGTATTAATTTTACTGACATTTGTTATCCTTTAAGTCTTATATAAAACACATAGATTATGTATAAGATATAAGTGTTAAATCCTCTAAAAGCGTTACTAAACTTGACCAAAACTGCTAAAAAAGCCACACTATGACTTTTGAAACTTACCTAGGTTGCAGGCTAGCGCGACCTATCAGACCCGCTAGATTGAATTTTGTTATTTATTATACTCATTACGAGTCAGTAAGTTTTAGCAATCTAGCCTTATGGAGCACTAACTGAATGTCATTGATGCCAGATATAGATAGTCAAGAAACCCAAGAGTGGCTTGACGCACTTACCGCTGTTATTGAAAATGAAGGCACGGAGCGTGCTCACTTCTTATTAGAAGCGATGATTGATAAAGCGCGTCGCTCAGGTAGCAATCTACCTTATAACGCGACTACCGCTTATGTAAATACCATTCCTACCCATTTGCAGCAACGCCTGCCAGGTAATCCTGATATGGAGCGCCGCATTCGCGCTTTGGTTAGGTGGAATGCAATTATGACCGTGCTCCGCGCTAATGAAAAATCACCAGGCGTGGGTGGTCATATTGCAAGCTTCCAATCTGCAGCGACATTGTATGACACAGCGTTTAACTATTTTTTTCGCGCTACCAATGAAAACTTCGGTGGTGATTGTGTTTACTTCCAAGGCCATTCTTCTCCGGGCGTTTACGCGCGTGCATTTTTAGAAGGCCGTATTTCTGAAGATCAATTGACTAACTTCCGCCAAGAAACTGGTGGTAAGGGTTTGCCGAGCTATCCGCATCCTTGGTTGATGCCAGATTTCTGGCAATTCCCGACTGTATCGATGGGTTTGGGCCCTATTACCGGCATCTATCAAGCCCGTTTTCTGAAGTATCTCCATGATCGCGGTATTGCTGATACGAGTGACCGTAAGGTATGGGTTTTCTGTGGTGATGGTGAGATGGACGAGCCAGAATCATTGGGTGCAATTTCATTGGCTTCACGTGAAAAATTGGATAATCTGATTTTTGTGGTGAACTGTAACTTGCAGCGCCTAGATGGCCCTGTACGCGGAAACGGTAAGATTATTCAGGAGTTGGAATCGGATTTCCGCGGTTCTGGCTGGAACGTGTTAAAAGTTATTTGGGGTTCTTATTGGGATCCTCTGTTGGCAATGGATAAAGATGGTTTACTCAAAAAACGCATGGAAGAATGTGTGGATGGCGAGTACCAAAACTTTAAAGCTAAAGGGGGTGCATATACGCGTGAACACTTCTTTGGTAAGTATCCTGAGCTAAAAGAAATGGTGGCTGCCATGAGTGACCAAGATATTTGGCGTTTAAACCGTGGTGGTCATGATCCGCATAAAGTTTATGCAGCCTATCATGCTGCGGTAAACCACAAAGGTCAGCCGACCGTGATTCTTGCAAAAACGGTTAAGGGTTATGGTATGGGCCATGCCGGTGAAGGTCAAAACACGACGCACCAACAAAAAAGCATGGACTTATCCTCACTGAAGGCATTTAGAGATCGCTTTGACTTGCCAATTACCGACGAGCAAGTTGAAAGCTTATCCTTCTACAAACCTGCTGCTGATACACCAGAAATGCTATACATGGCTGAGCGTCGCGCCGCCATGGGTGGCTCTGTGCCAGCACGTCGTCGCAAAGGTAATGAGCTTACAATTCCGCCACTGTCTGCTTTTGAGAATATGTTGGTATCAAGCGGTGATCGCGAAATTTCAACCACGATGGCTTTTGTACGTATCTTGTCGACTTTAGTGCGCGACAAAGAAATCGGCAAATTTGTGGTGCCTATTGTGCCAGATGAAGCCCGTACTTTTGGTATGGAAGGCATGTTCCGCCAGCTCGGTATTTACGCTAGCCAAGGCCAGTTGTATGAGCCGATGGATTCTGACCAAGTGATGTATTATAAAGAACAAAAAGACGGCCAAATTCTAGAAGAAGGTATTAACGAAGCCGGTTCATTCTCAAGCTGGATTGCTGCCGCTACTTCATACAGCGTCACTGGCGTTCAGATGATTCCGTTCTACATTTTCTACTCTATGTTCGGTTTCCAACGGATTGGCGACTTAGCTTGGGCTGCAGGTGATTCACGTGCGCGTGGATTCTTGCTAGGCGCAACTGCAGGACGTACTACTTTGAATGGTGAAGGTTTGCAGCATGAAGATGGCCATAGCCACTTGATGTCGGCCACTATTCCTAACTGTATTTCATATGATCCAACCTTTGCTTATGAGTTGGCAGTGATTATTCAAGAAGGTCTGCGTCGCATGGTGCAAAATCAAGAGGATGTGTATTACTACATTACCTTGATGAATGAAAACTACACTCATCCAGAAATGCCTAAAGGCATAGAAGCGCACATCCTTAAAGGCATGTACAGCTTTAGCCAATCTAAAGTTAAGGGCGAAAAAGTACAGTTAATGGGTAGTGGTGTGATTCTTCGGGAAGTGATTGCCGCAGCTGAGTTGCTAGCCACTGATTGGAATGTGTCAGCAGATGTTTGGAGCGTGACTAGCTTTAATGAATTACGTCGTGATGGTTTAGATGCTGAACGTTGGAATATGCTGAACCCAGAAAAACCACAACGACTAAGCTTTGTTGCTGAGGTGATGAAGGGTGCGCAGGGGCCAACTATTGCTTCTACTGACTATATGAAAGCATTTGCTGAGCAAATTGCCGGTTTTGTACCAGGTAAATTTGTCGCTTTGGGTACTGATGGTTACGGCCGTTCAGATAGCCGTGAAGCACTCCGTGCCTTCTTTGAGGTTGATCGTTACTACGTGGTAGTAGCTACCCTAAAAGCGCTAGCTGATGAGGGTAAAGTCCCAGCATCACAGGTGACTGCCGCTATTAAAAAATATAAGTTAGACGCTAACAAGCCTAACCCGACTACAGTTTAAGGAGACGCAAACATGGCAATTCAAGACGTTTTCGTCCCAGATATTGGTAATTTTGATAGTGTGGATGTCATTGAAGTTTTAGTAAAAGCTGGTGATAGTATCGCCAAAGAAGATTCTTTGATTACTGTAGAATCAGATAAAGCTTCTATGGATATTCCATCACCCTTCGCAGGGGTGGTTAAAGAAATCAAAATCAAGGTGGGCGATAAGGTAGCGCAAGGTGGCGTGATTTTAAGCATGGATGTTAGCGATGAAGCGGCTAAACCTTCAGCAGTCGTTGCACCGGTGGTGGCAGAAAAGCCAGTAGCTTCAATTCCTGAACCAACAAGGCCGGCCCCAGAACCACCAAAAACTATTGCACCTGCAAAAACGCCGGTGCCAGTTGGTGAAAGTGCGGTGGTAGCCACAGGTAAGCTCTCTCATGCTAGCCCTTCAGTACGTAAATTTGCCCGTGAATTAGGTGTTAACTTGGCCTTAGTGCAGGGTAGCGCTGCTAAAAATCGGATCTTACCCAAAGATGTTCAGGCTTATGTCAAAGGCGAGTTGGCAAAACCGCGTACCGAAAATATGGGCGCTGGTGTTAGCAGTCTAGCTGCGTTGCCTATGCCAGTGATTGATTTTAGCCAGTTCGGTGAAATCGCGCTTAAACCACTATCGCGCATCAAAAAACTCTCAGGCGCCAATTTACATCGCAACTGGGTCACGGCGCCACATGTGACGCAGTTTGACGAAGCTGATATTACTGACCTAGAAGAGTTCCGTAAGTCTATGCAAGCGGACGCAGAAAAACGCGGTGTTAAATTGACGATGCTAGCGTTCTTGATTAAAGCTTCAGTGAATGCGCTCAAAGCTTATCCTAACTTTAATGCTTCACTGTCTCCTGATGGCGATAACTTAATCCTCAAAGATTACTTCAATGTTGGCTTTGCCTGCGATACCCCTGATGGTCTAGTAGTGCCAGTAGTGCGCGACGTGCATCAAAAAGATGTATTGGATATTGCTCGCGATCTGGGTGAACTTTCTGGAAAAGCACGTGAGCGCAAGTTGAAAATTGAAGAGATGCAAGGGGGATGTTTCACAATCTCTAGTTTAGGTGGTATTGGCGGCACTATGTTTACACCGATTATTAATTGTCCAGAAGTGGCGATTTTAGGTGTATCACGCTCTTCCATGCAGCCGGTCTATGACGCAAAAAGTAAAAGCTTTGAGCCTCGATTAATTCTCCCTATGTCATTGTCTTACGATCATCGCGTGATTGACGGTGCCGATGGCGCGCGTTTTACTAGCCATATGCGCATGATGTTGTCTGACGTTCGTAGATTGTTACTGTAAGGGTAGACATGAGTAATTTAGTAGAAGTTTTAGTACCCGATATCGGAAACTTTGATAGCGTAGATGTTATTGAAGTATTAGTAAAAGTCGGTGATGTGATCGCCAAAGAAGACTCGTTGATTACCGTTGAGTCTGATAAAGCCTCTATGGATATTCCATCTGCGCAAGCTGGGGTCGTTAAAGAAATTAAAGTCAAAGTTGGCGACAAGGTGGCTAAAGGCAGTCTGATGCTACTGATTGAGGAGTCTGCTGGTACTGCCGCGCCTAGCGTTGCTGCAGTAGCGCCTAACCCAGCAACTTCGGTCCCTAGTCCGCAATCTACAACACCTAGCCCTCAACCGCTGGCCGTTGCATCCCAACCACTGACATCTAGTGATTTGCATGCTGAAGTAGTTGTGCTCGGTAGTGGCCCTGGCGGTTATACGGCAGCATTTCGTGCTGCCGACTTAGGGAAGAAAGTTGTGTTGATTGAGCGCTACGATACATTGGGTGGCGTATGCTTAAATGTGGGTTGTATCCCATCTAAAGCTTTGTTACATACAGCCAAAGTGATTACCGAAGCAGAAGAAACTGCCCATCATGGTGTGAGCTTTAGTTCACCGAATATTGATCTTGAACAATTGCGTAATTGGAAAGCTAATGACGTAGTAGGTAAGTTGACTGGTGGTTTGGCAGCGATGGCGAAGCAACGTAACGTTACCGTGGTGCAAGGTCTAGGCCAATTTACTGGGTCTCATCAAATTGCAGTGACTGCTGCTGATGGGAAAATCACTACAGTAGGTTTTGATAACGCCATTATTGCGGCGGGCTCACAAGCGACAAAGTTCCCTGGTGCAGCTGATGATGAACGCATTATGGATTCAACCGGCGCATTGGCGTTGGTGGATATTCCTAAGCGTATGTTAGTGATTGGCGGCGGTATTATCGGTTTAGAAATGGGTACCGTATATGACGCACTTGGCACTAAAGTCAGTGTTGTTGAATTTACCGACGGACTGATTCAAGGCTGTGATCGGGATTTGGTCCGTCCGCTACATAAACGTATGGAAAAGCGCTTCGAGAGCATTATGCTATCAACCAAAGTAGCCAAGATTGAGGCTAAAAAAGACGTCATCCATGTTAGCTTTGAGGGCGAAGCCGCCCCTAAAGAAGCTCAAGTGTATGATCGCGTGCTGGTGTCCATTGGTCGTCGCCCTAATGGCAAAAACATTGGTGCTGAACATGCTGGTGTGGCCGTGAATGAGTGGGGATTTATTAATGTTGACAAGCAAATGCGCACCAATGTGCCTCATATTTTTGCGATTGGGGACATTGTAGGTCAGCCGATGTTGGCACACAAAGCGACGCATGAAGGCAAAGTTGCGGCAGAAGTTATTGCTGGGCATAAAGTTGAGTTCCAAGCACTTACCATTCCATCTGTGGCCTATACAGACCCAGAAATTGCATGGGCTGGCGTGACTGAAATTGAAGCTAAAGCCAAAGGGATTGAATACGAAAAAGCGTCATTCCCATGGGCGGCTAGTGGACGTGCACTGTCAGTTGGTCGTACTGAGGGTTCTACCAAGTTAATTTTTGATAAAACCACGCATCGATTAATCGGAGCAGGTATTGTGGGCGTCAATGCAGGCGAGTTATTGGCGGAAACGGTATTGGCTATAGAAATGGGCGCTGATGCCCATGACTTAGGCTTAACTATCCATCCGCATCCAACTTTATCTGAGACTGTATGCTTTGCTGCTGAAATGAAAGAGGGTACGATTACCGACTTGTACATCAAGAAGCGTTAATCCGTATGTCAGCAGATCTAATCCTAGCGCTTAGCCGAGAATTTCCGGCTGAGCGTTTATATATCGACCCCGTCGACTGTTATGCTTATGCCTATGATAATTCTCGTAATTATCATGCGCCGATAGCAGTAATTTTCCCGCTGACTATTCTTGAAGTGCAATCTGCAATTAAGTTATGTAATCAGTACCAAGTGCCAGTAGTGCCTCGCGGTCGGGGCACTGGTACTGCTGGTGGAAGCGTGCCTGAGCAGGGCGGTGTGGCGCTTTCATTAGAACGCATGAATAATATCCTGAGCATAGATCCTGATAATCGCATGGCGATTGTTGAGCCGGGCGTGCTCAATCAAGAACTACAAGATGCAATTAAAGGGGTAGGTTTCTTTTGGCCACCAGATCCATCAAGTGCCGCGTATTGCAGCATAGGTGGCAATCTAGCCACTTGTGCTGCTGGTCCCCATGCAGTTAAGTATGGTGTTGCTCGCGACCATGTGTTGGGGTTAAAAGCAGTCACCGGTAATGGCGATATTATTCGTACTGGCTGCTACACCAGCAAGGGGGTCGTTGGTTACGATCTCACACGTTTACTAGTCGGCTCGGAAGGCACGCTTGCAGTAATCTGTGAAGCTACGCTTAAATTAACACCATTGCCAAAATATACCGGCGGGCTGACGGCTGAGTTTGCAGATACTAAGAGTTGTGCGCATGCCATTGCTGCCATCATGGCGCAGCCCTATACCCCTAGCGCATTAGAATTTTTGGATAATGGCGCACTTAATTTAATTCGTGGCCGACATAAAAACCTATTACCAGAAAATGCGCGTGCTTATCTCATGATTGAAGTGGATGGAGCACAACAAGAGATTGTTGAAGCCACCGCTGCCATTTTGCAAGCTTGCCAAGTGGAAGGGTTGATTGAGGCCAAGGTCGCTGTGGATACCAAAGCGCTATGGGCAGCACGCAAAGCATTATCACCACTACTTAAAGATATCGCGCCGAAAAAAATTAATGAAGATATTGCAGTACCGGTTTCACATTTGCCTGAATTATTAACTGGCTTGGAAAAATTGGCAGCGCAGTATCAAATTGCTAATGTGAATTTCGGACACGCGGGTAATGGCAACATACATGTCAACCTTCTTGTTAATCCAGATAATGCCGATGAGATGGTCCGCGCTTACCAATGCTTAGATGAAGTGTTTAGTCTCGTGCTGTCGTTACAAGGAACGCTTTCAGGCGAGCACGGTGTAGGTATGGCTAAGCGTCCGTTTATTGCGCGTGAAATTGACGAGGCCACGATGAGCTTAATGAAAGCGCTTAAGCTCACTTTTGACCCGAAGAACATACTCAACCCAGGTAAGTTATTCCCCACTTGAATTAATGGCAGGCCACCTGATTTAAGTGAGTTTCTGGAAATTGGGCTTGTAATTGTTTGACTGCACTCATTTGTGCATCGCTAGGCTTATTCAGCAATAGATTAGCCGTATCTTTTTCTTCAGTGCGTAATGTTTTTAGCACATTCTTCACCCCCTTAGCCTGAAGGTCGGCGAGTAATTGAAGGGCGAGTTTCTCGTCTTCAAACAAGCCAAATGAAATGGCATTTTTCCATTTAGCTTCTTGCACCACAACGGCCGTTGCTACCCCTTTTTCTTTTAATGTAGCTAGTTCTTTAGCAACATCATGTGTTGGTGCCAGGTAAATCCAGAAGCGTTTAACTGTAGGCGTTGTCTGTATGGAGGTTGGAATTTGTAATTTATCCAACGTAGCTTGCACGTTCGTAATGTTAAGCGGTGTGAATTCCCCCCATTCATAACATGAAGCTTGCAAGATGGGTGTTGATACCGATGTGGGTTGCGCGTTCTCTGCACTATTATTTTTGGCTAAATCGGCTAACTCCTGCACTGATAATAGCTGCATCTTTTGCGGCTCTATTTCTCGTCGTGGCTGCGCTACGTTATTCGGCAGCACCAAGTCTGCATTAAACACTAACACTATCAAAATATTAATTAGCAGTAACAGCCAAACTAGCACTCTCATGACAACTCATTTTCCATAAAATAATCAAGTTGATATAAGCCCTGCAATACTAGATTTTCAACCACACTCACTCCCAGTTCTGATGTGAGTTGCAACTGTTCTGCAATGACTGGTGCATTGCCACCGCTAATGACGATGGTAGGCGTTGCCCCGCACTTTTCCTGCAATGCTGTTGACATGCGTGTAATTGCCCCTAGAACAGCATTATGTGCCCCAGCTTGTATTGCCTCGGCAGTATTGGTTGCGAAGAAGGTTACGGAGTTGGCAGATGCATTAGCTGGGTTTATTTTTGGCAATTGCGCGGTGGCCTCACCTAAGCTAGTTTTCATCAAATCTAGGCCTGGCAGAATTAATCCGCCTAAAAAGAGACCTTCGTTATTTGATGTATCAACTGTTAATGCATCAATGGTCACCGCAGTCCCGGCATTGACTACTATGCAGGGCGCTTTTTTTAGTTGCCATGCTGCAATTAATGCTGCCCAGCGATCAGTTCCCAAACTTGCGCTTGGTAGGTAATGATTACTTACATTGCATGCTTGAGAGGTGCTTTTTATAAAAGTTACAGGTAGCGCGTAAGTTGCTAATTTTTTGGTCATTAACGATGCTAGTGCTGTTCCAGCAACATTAGATATCACTACGCGCTGATAGCCTAGTCTAGAGGGTGAGAAGTCTGCGTTGGCTAAATCTGCATTCAAGAATATGCCTTGTTCTGTCACTTTGCCAGCCAAACTAAATACAGCCCATTTTGTTCTAGTGTTACCGATATCTAATGTTAATAGCATACTCACCCATCATGTGCGACATCATGTCGCATTCTCGTCATTGGATTTAGTGCGTAAGATGACCACTTTTAAATAGTGGGCTTGCAACATGCACAACTTCAATATTCACAAACGTACTATCTTTGCCACTATTCTAACACCATGCCTAGTTGCTGCTATGTCTAGTAATGCGAGTGCAGAACATTTGACGTTGCCTGGTATTGAGGTGCGTGCGGAAAAGTTATATGAAATAGGTGCTCCAGGCTTAAATAGCAGTGACACAGCTAAGCTGTTGGAA
>CAILXF010000031.1 GCA_903838125.1 uncultured Pseudomonadota bacterium
AAATGACTCCACATGATGAGTGGGATTATGATGGTATTAATGAAGTAATCTTGTTTGACAAAGGTGGTAAAACATACGCATGGCATCATGACCGTAACGGTTTTGCGTACACTTGGAATGCTGCAAACGGTACATTAGTTGCTGCTGAAAAAGTACACCCATTTGTTAACTGGGCAACTGGCGTTGATTTGAAAACAGGCGTTCCTGCTAAAGTAGGTACAGCTTCAACTCACCAAGACTACAATGCTAAAGGCGTTTGCCCAGCTGCATTGGGTACTAAAGATCAACAACCAGCTGCTTACTCACCAAAAACTGGTTTAGTTTACACTCCATTGAATCACGTATGTATGACATACGAGCCAGTTGAGTCTAAATATGTTGCAGGTCAACCATGGGTTGGCGCTACATTAACTATGTTTGCAGGTCCAGACGGTGTTATGGGTGGCTTCGGCGCTTATGATCCTATGACCAACAAAAAAGTATGGTACAACAAAGAGAAATTCTCTGCTTGGGGTGGTGCTTTAACTACTGCTTCAGATCTAGTGTTCTACGGTACTCTTGATCGTTGGTTCAAGGCTGTTGATGCACAATCAGGTAAAGAACTTTGGAAATTCCAAGTTGGTTCTGGCGTGATTGGTAATGCATTCACATACGGTCACAAAGGTAAACAATACGTTGGTACACTATCAGGTATCGGTGGTTGGGCTGGCGTTGCAATGAACCTTGGTATGACTAACGACACAGACGCACTTGGTGCTGCTGGTGGTTATAAAGAGTTAACTAAATACAACGCGGCTCCTGGCGGCGGTGCATTAACAGTATTCAGCCTATAATTTATTGTTGAAAAACATAAGTTATTAGCTAACTACTAAAGTTAGTTCGAAGTAAAAATAAAACACCCCGATTCGTCGGGGTGTTTTTTTATATAAAATCAATCTATGTTGCTTAACTTTGGCGTAAACACTAGGATTGTCCTTATATAATCTTCATGCGTAGCTGTAAAGTCGTTACAATACATGGTGTTTAAAAACACGTGTGTAGACATTAACCCTACATAAAGAACTTTTTTTAATACGAGTACTCTATAGAATATAGCGGCGTTTCAGGCCGTAAATTTGTTGATAAGGAACGTGTAATGTTGAAATATTTAAAACTATCAAGCCTGTTAGCCTGTCTGATTCTTGCAGCCAATGTATATGCTGCGGATCCAGATATTCCAACACTTAATCCGGATGAAGGTCGTATCGGTGAGATTCGCCGTGTGGTCGATGAGTCAGAATTTAAAGTGTGTGCAGACCCTGACAATATGCCGTTCTCAAATTCTAAGCAAGAGGGCTTTGAAGATAAAATTGCTGAAGTTTTGGCTAAAGACTTAGGTAAGAAACTTACATATACCTACGCTTATAATCGGCAAGGCTTCTACAGAAACACTATTAACGCGATGCGTTGTGATGTCATTATCAGTACTACACCAGACAATGATGCTTTAAGAACATCCAAGCCATATTACCGCTCAGGTCATGTATTTGTATGGCGTAAAGACAGTAATTACGATATTACTGACTGGGCTTCACCAGATTTACATAAAGGCTTTATTGGTGTAATTGACCACAGTCCTGCTACCATTCCTATGGATGCAAATAACTTAATTGGCAATGCTCGACCTTATCGTATGCAACGCGATTTAAACTTACCACCAAGTTTTATGATTGATGACTTAGCTAAAGGTGACATTGATATTGCGATTGCTTGGGGCCCAATCGGAGGCTACTTTGCCAAACAATCTAAAGTGCCTATGGTCGTTAAACTCATTCCTGAATATGAAAGTACCAATGTTAAGGGTAAAGAGTATTGGAATATTTCAGTGGCCGTACGTAAAAAAGACAAAGATCGCATGACGATGATTCAAGGCGCACTAGATAGAAACGTAGATAAAATCAATAAAATATTAGATGATTTTGGTATTCCGCATGTTGCAGTCGTTGATGGCGACAGCTTGGATAAAGTGTATAAAGCAAGAACTAAAGAACTTAAGTAAACTGCGTTGATGCAATTTGAAATCAGCCAATAATTAATAATGGCTGTAATACATAAGACGGCTACTGTACAATTACAGTAGCCGTTTTTTATTTAATAGACTTAGCATAATAAAAACATAGAGAATTTTATTTAAAATTTTTGAGGTGTATTATGAGGAACTTCAAGCTTAATTTATTTTTGCTATTCATTTTAATGCTGATAAGTGCTTGCAATAAAAATGACCAAAGTCATTCTGTTGCAAACAGTAGTAGTGGAAAAACAATAGATTTTGTGACGACTCAAGATGGAAAGCCGTTGCCAATAGCTGAAACGTTATTTAGTACGCCTGCAGCTAAAGATTTTCTGCATACAAGTAAAAATCCTTATATAGGCAATGCAGAAGCAATCGCCAAGGGAAAGAAAGTGTTTCAATTATACTCATGCACTCAATGCCATGGTCCTGAGGCTAAGGGCCAAGTAGGCCCTGGGTTAACCGGACCAGAATATCGCTATCCCAAAGACGCTACAAACAAAGGCATGTTTGAAACTGTTTGGCATGGCACTAATGGTGGTATGGGAGCAAAAGGAATAGGTCTAATGGATCCGACAGATCCTAATAATGGCATAACGCCAGATGATTTGCTGAAAGTCATTGCTTGGATACGTAGTATGAGTAAGATTACTGGTAACGAGTAATTTTAAGTATATAAAAAATGCCTGCTAAAAATCAGCAGGCATTTTTTATTGTTAGTTTTCTTTCACCTATGTTAAAAAAATGAGAATGCTTTTGGATCAGAACAAACAACCTCCGTTGCACCATATTGTTATCGTGGGTGGAGGTGCGGGTGGCTTAGAATTGGCTACTAAGCTTGGTGATACGCTTGGCCGTAAAGGAAAAGCCCTTATTACCTTGATTGATAAGTCAAAAACACATGTTTGGAAACCCTTGTTGCATGAGATTGCAGCTGGCAGCATGAATCCTGAAAAATATGAATTGGTCTATCTTGCGCAAGCACACTGGCATAACTTTAAGTTTAGATTAGGTAGCATGGAAAATTTGAACCGCGCAAAGCGCGAGATTTCCGTTGCGCCCTATTACGATGAGGATGGTATTGAAGTTATACCTAGTCGCACTTTCCAATATGACACACTTATTATTGCCGTTGGCAGTACTACTAATGATTTCGGAATTAAAGGAGCTAGCGAGTATTCAATTGCATTAGATACACAGGATCAAGCAGAAAAGTTTCATCGTCGCTTACATAATGCTTTAGTGCGCGCTCAAACGCAGGAGGCCGCGTTACAGGCGGGGCAATTGGAGGTGGTAATAGTAGGTGCAGGAGCAACTGGTGTTGAACTTGCTGCAGAGCTTCACAACACGACACGCGAACTTGCTGCATACGGATTAGACAAGATTAATCCAGATCGTGATGTAAAAATTTCATTGGTTGAAGCTAATGACCGCGTATTGCCTGCGCTACCTCCTAAACTTTCCGACTCTGTACGTATGGAATTAAGAAAATTACGCGTACATTTATTTACAGGGGAACGTGTCACCGAGGTCACAGCACATGGTGTTTATACCCACACAGGCCGCTTTTTACCATCAGCGTTGGTGGTATGGGCTGCCGGAATCAAGGCGCCGGATTTTTTGAATGGAATTGATGGCTTAGAAACCAATCGTATTAATCAGTTACTGGTGGGCCGAACATTACAAACAACCTTAGACGAAAATATATTTGCCTTTGGCGATTGTGCTGCGTGCCCTTGGTCTGGACATGCTGATAGTAGCGTACCTCCTCGTGCACAGGCGGCGCATCAGCAAGCCACTATGCTGCTAAAATCAGTGAGGCAGCGTGTGGCTGGCAAAACGAATATGCCTGAGTTTAGTTATCGCGATTACGGATCATTAGTCAATTTGGGACGCTACACTACGGTGGGCAATCTGATGGGCAGCCTTTCTGGAAGTAGCATGTATATTGAAGGTTTAATTGCCCGCCTAATGTATCAATCTTTGCACAAAATGCACTTGATGGCATTGCATGGAATATGGACAGTGGCCCTACAAACCTTAGCGCGCCTCATTACTCGGCGCACCGAATCTCAGGTAAAGCTGCACTAATTAATTATGGGGGCGTATGCAAAGCCAATTGAATTTGGCGGCGATAAAGTCGGTTGATCATGCTCATGGAGGTAATGACAAATAAACCAAAAATGACAACGATATGATCAATGTCTAAGCCAGCCTTTACCATCATGGTATAAGCTCCGCTTAGCAATAGGATCCCTAAGTTTTCATTAAAATTTTGCACTGCGATAGAGTGGCCAGCACCAATCAGCAAATGTCCACGGTGCTGCAATAGAGCATTAAGCGGCACCACGAAAAATCCACTTAGTATGCCTATCACCAATAAAAGCAGTGACGCCCAGTGCCACTCGGTTGCCCACACCATTGCGATTACCAATACCCCCATCAGGATACCAGCCGGAAGTACTTTTACAGAATTTTCAAGGGTAATAAAGCGCGCGGCAATCACAGACCCTATCGCTACACCTAATGCGACAGCTGCTGTGAGTAGTGTTGCTTGATCTAAACCAAAGCTCAATGCAGAGGCCGCCCAGGCGATGACGACTAGCCTTAAAGTGGCACCAGCACCCCAAAATAAGGTGGTGACCGAAAGTGAAACTTGCCCCTGAGGATCACGCCATAGGGCAATAAAAGATTGGTAGAAATCACGCAAAATATACAGAAGGTTTTTTTTAGGGATGCTATGGTCTATCGGTAATTTTGGAATAAACATATTAAAAATTGCGGCGACTGAATATAGCGCAGTAATTGCAATCATAGAGAACTGAGGATTGAGGCTAGCCATTTTGCCACCAATAATGGCGCCTAAGATAATCGCAATTACAGTTGAGCCTTCCATCCATCCATTGGCACTGACTAATTTATTGGGGGGGAGAAGCTCGGTCAATATGCCATACTTTGCTGGGGAATACGCAGCCGCGCCTATGCCAACGATGCCGTAGGCAAATAGGGGTGGCATGCCTAAGATCATGGATAAACTACCCAAAAACTTAATGCCATTTGAAATAAACATGACCCGGCCTTTGGGGAGTGCATCGGCAAATGAACCGACAAAAGGCGCGAGTACAATGTAAGAAATGACAAAAAACTGTAACAACAGAGGTTTATGCCAGTCTGGGGCATGCATTTGTTGAAGTAAGGCAATCGCCGTAAACAACAAAGCATTGTCAGCTAGCGCCGATAGGAACTGTGCCGTTAGTAAAGTATAGAACCCTTTACGCATGCCGCTTACAAGGCTTCTGCAGCAAAATCAGCCAATCGTGAACGTTCACCACGCTGTAAGGTAACATGACCATTGTGACTCCAGCCCTTAAACCTATCAACAACATAGGTGAGTCCAGAACTACCTTCAGTTAAATAAGGGGTATCAATTTGGGCAATATTGCCTAGACAAACTACTTTAGTCCCTGGGCCCGCGCGTGTAATCAGCGTTTTCATCTGTTTAGGCGTTAAGTTTTGTGCTTCATCTATGATTAAGAATTTATTTAAAAAAGTACGACCCCGCATAAAGTTTAATGATTTAACTTTAATTCGGCTTCGAATTAAGTCTTGTGTGGCGGCGCGACCCCATTCCCCGGCCTCGTCATCACCGCGATTAAGGACTTCTAAGTTATCCTCAAGTGCCCCCATCCATGGCGCCATTTTCTCTTCTTCAGTACCTGGTAGAAAGCCGATATCCTCTCCAACAGGCACGGTTACGCGGGTCATGATGATCTCAGAATATATTTTCTTATCAAGCACTTGAGTAAGTGCAGACGCTAAGGTAAGCAAAGTCTTACCAGTACCGGCTTGACCGAGCAAACTAACGAAATCAACTTCTGGATCCATTAGTAAGTTTAGTGCGAAGTTTTGTTCGCGATTACGTGCCGTAATACCCCATACATTATGCTTGGCCTGCAAATGATCTTTAACAATTTCTAATACCGCTGTGTTGCCCTCCACGCTACGAACAATGGCATGAAATGGTTTGTCATACTCAAAAAATACAAACTCATTAATGAGAAATGTTTTACATAACGGCCCTGTTAGGCGGTAAAACATACGGCCTGATTCTTGCCATGATTCCATCGCTTTGCTGTGTTTATCCCAAAAATCTACAGGCAATTCCTTCATGCCGCTGTATAAGATTTCTGAGTCTTCTAATACTTTGTCATTGAAGTAATCTTCCGCTGGCATGCCTAAAGCACGCGCTTTAATGCGGATATTGATGTCTTTGCTGACCAAGGTCACTTGGCGCTCGGGGAACCGTTTCCGTAAATCTAGCACTACGGCCAGGATTTGGTTATCTGCAATGCTACCAGCGAGGCCTGGCAACTCAACATTAACTTGGGTGGTTTGCAGAAATAATCTGCCAGTAAGGTGGCGATTGCCATTAATTGCAAGTGGGCAACCTAGCTCAAGATTAACTAAATTAGTCCCTACAATTTCTTCTAAATAACGACTAGCCTGACGCGCATTGCGTGCGACCTCAGTCACACCTTTTTTGTTGTTGTCTAGCTCTTCTAGGGTGACCATCGGTAAGAATATGTCATGCTCCTCAAAGCGAAATAAGCTGGAAGGATCATGCATTAACACATTGGTATCAAGGACAAAAAGCTTAGCGGCGCCTTGCGGTTTTTTAGCCATAAACTACTTTCTATAGAAGTGAAAAAATAAGGTTAGAGAGATTGTATGCAATTCAGGACTTCTGCAACGTGACCTTCAACTTTAACGCCACGCCACTCTTTAATTAGGATACCGTTTTTATCTATAACAAAGGTACTGCGCTCTATACCCCTTACTTGCTTACCATACATGTTTTTTATCTTCATAACACTAAATAAACTGCACGCCAACTCTTCACTATCGCTAAGCAATTCAAATGGGAATGTAAATTTAGCTTTAAAGTTTTCATGTGATTTTATGCTATCACGCGATATGCCAAAAATCTCAGTGTCATGCTGTTGGAAATCTGCGTAAGCCTCTCTGAATTGAACGCCCTGTGTGGTGCAACCTGGGGTTGAGTCTTTAGGATAAAAATAAATGACCAAATTCTTACCAAGATAATTTGAGAGTTGAAAATTCTTACCACTGGTTGCCTGTAATAGAAAATCTGGAACAGATTGATTGAGCATTGAAGTGTTCATTACTTTCTAAATTAAGTGCTTATGTCATTGTTGATAAAAAGCCTGATTAAGGCAATAGCATATCGCATGAATATGACAATATTTATTTATTGGATGTCAGGCAGTTATTCCAATTTGAATGGAATCGGCACTGTAATGCTGAAGCTGCTTGCACGAAGTGCCTCTGGCGGTGATGGGAATGGAGCAGCCTTATCAATCATTTCTAATGCTTGTTTATCAAGTACCTCGTAACCGCTACTGGTGAGGATTTTTTTTGATTTGAGTTTGCCATTACCATCAAGTAGCAACTCCACAATAACCTCACCTTGCCAACCACGCATCTGTGCAATTTTCGGATATTGCTTGTACTTGCCAATCTTTCCCCATAACGCATTGTTATAGCCATTAAGTGCAGCATTGATTTCGGCTTGGCTAGGCACTATCGGTTTTGGCGGCTCTGGTACCATAACAGGGACTGGAGGTGATGGTGATACATCAACCTTGGGCGCTACTGCCAATACTTCAGTTTGCACTGTTGGAGGAGGAGGTGGCACTTCTGTGCTTCGAGTAGGCTTGGTTAAGGTTTTAATGGTTGGCTGTGATTTAATCTCTGGATGTTTAGGCGCTGGTGGGATTATTGCAGGTGGTTCTGGAGCTTTGACCAGCTCAATATTTAATACCTGACGTAATTTAACTTTCTCAAAGTTTAGATTGGGAATCACTACCACTAAAAAAGCGTGCAAAAGCATTGAGCAAATAATGGCCCAAATTAACTTGCTTTCATTAGCGGGAGAGTGTTTCACTGCGAGATTCAAAGAACAATAACCTAAATGATAAAAAGTTTTTTACGGGTGAATTAGAGCAAAATTATACAACAAGGTGGCTCAGATGTTGTGCAGACAATGCTAAACAAGGCCATCTAATACTTGCACCTGTACGATGGTTCCTGCACTCAAGTTGCCTGTAGCTTCATCTAGCACAATAAAACAATTGGCGAGTGACATTGAGCTGAGAATTGCCGAACCTTGAGCGCCAGTGGGCTTAACCTTCCAAATACCATCTTTATCAGCAAATAACACGCCACGTTGAAACTCTGTGCGACCGGTCATTTTTTTGATATTTTCAGTACACTCGACATTAAACACGGGCAGTTGCGTTGGTTGGGGTTGTCCCATTAGCACCAACATCGCTTCGCGCACGAATTGATAAAATGTGACCATGACGGCTACTGGGTTGCCGGGCAAGCCGAAGTAATGAGCATTACCAACTTTGCCGTAGGCCAGTGGTCTGCCTGGCTTCATCGCTATTTTCCAAAACACTACTTGCCCATGCCTAGTTAATAAAAGTTTCATATAATCGGCTTCACCGACAGAAACGCCACCGCTAGAAATCACCACATCTGCTAGCTGAGAGGCAGTCAGCAAAGTGCTTTGCAGTAAATCTGGATTATCTGGAATTGCCCCCATATCAATCACTTCAACGCCCATGCGTGTCAACATTCCATGCAAGGTATAACGATTACTATCGTAAACCTGTCCGGTTTCCAGTGACTGTCCCACGCTTGCCAGCTCATCGCCAGTTGAGAAAAATGCCACTTTCAATTTGCGATAGACTGGAATTTTTGCTATACCTAATGAGGCAAGCAGGCCTAAATCTGCGGCACGCATCAAATGCCCGCTTGTAAGTACGACTTGTCCCAACCTTAAGTCTTCTCCGGCATACCGCACGTTCATCGTGCGTTTAGGTGCCTCAGTAAAGCTAATAATATTGGCTTCACATTGGGCGCGCTCTTGCATAATGACAGTATCAGCCCCCTTGGGCATGGCACCACCAGTCATAATACGCACGCACTCTCCGGCTGCAAGTGTGCCATCAAAAGCTTTGCCAGCAAAGACGGTAGCGATGATCGTTAACTCCGTAGATACATTGGGTGTAATATCATCTGCATTAAAAGCGTAGCCATCCATGGCAGAGTTGTCGTAGTTGGGCACATTGGCTGGCGATAATATATCTGTTGCCAATATGCAGCCTAGTGAACTACGTAAATCTACAAGCTCGCTCTCAGTGATAGGATTTAAATAGTTGCGTATATGTAGTCTTGCCTTTGCCACGGACATCGAGTTCGGGTCGTAATCATCCATGCCATGCATGCCACTAATAAGGTTACTAATGGAATTGGTTGTCATTGGTTTTCTACAGGGGCTTGATTGCGAGGTAGCCAGTTTAAGATAAATTCAACCAGCATAGGCACATTATTAAGGTCTAACGTCGGTAGAGATGTTCTGACTGCGCCATCACAAGCAATGGCGATAATGCTTGGGTCACTGTCAGCAAGCAATAACTGATTGACGCTAGCACGGTAGATTTCAATCTTAGGTATAGGTTCATGCCTGAAGCCTTCCACTAGAATTAAATCAATTAAACTTTGGTCTAACTGTTCCAGCAATTCATTAAGGCTAATGTCTAGGTTGGTATCTCTCTCAGCAATACGATCAAGCTCGGTGATTAGGGCCCATCGCTTGCGAGATCCGAGGAGCATTTGTACAGCTCCGGCCTCTCTCAATAGAAAGCTATCTTTACCTACATGATCAATATCAAAGCTGTGATGCGCATGCTTTATCACTGAGATACGCAGTCCTTGGGCGACTAGTAATGGAATCAGTTGGGTAAGCAGAGTGGTTTTTCCGATGCCACTCACTGCAGCACAAAACGCTAAAATAGGTTTATTGGCTATGATCATGTGTGGCTTCAAGGGCAATTAAATCTGCCGGTGTGTTAATGTTGGCAAAAGCATTGGGATTGTCATCAAAAGTCACCTCAACACACTTAAGGCTTGCATACCAGGCATCAAACTTACGGCCTCCTGTTTGCAAATAGTTTTCTAGATGAGGTAACAAGTTTTTTTTGCAAATACAAAATACTGGATGCACTTGTGTGCCTGTTTTAGCTATCGCAATGTCGGCGGCGTTGGCAATCAGGGCTGACAATAATCTTTCTGCCAAATCAAGTGCCAGTAAAGGAGAGTCACATGGAGCCGTTAATACATAAGGGTTGTGGGCTGCTTGCATGCCTGCATGCAAGCCTGCCAGAGGGCCTGCGTAATCAGGAATATTGTCTGTAATCACTGAGTAGCCTAGGGCTGCATAAGACGAAATATGCTTATTGGCATTAATGAAGACTTGGCTGACTTGAGGCGCTAAACGATGCGCGACATGTGCGACCATAGGCTGTCCTAAAAAGTGGACTAAACCCTTTTCAATGGCTTGCTGTGAAACGTCACCAGCCATGCGTCGACCTTGCCCGCCCGCTAGAATAACACCAGTAATGGCTGTCATTTATCCGCCAGTATGTGACATAAAGCGAATGATTGATGGTTGCGCGCGACTCAAATCAAAATCATGGCCTTTGGGTTTAATCTGCATGCTGGCTAAAATTGCGTCAATCAAAGGTTGATCGTCATGTGGATGGTTGCGCAATAGAGGCATTAAATCTATCTTACTTTCTTGACCCAAACATAAGTACAACTCACCTTTACAAGTAATACGTACTCGGTTGCAAGATTCACAAAAATTATGACTATGCGGCGAAATAAACCCAACTCTTGTCGAGGTGTTGGGTACGCGCCAGTAACGAGCTGGCCCGCCAGTCGTTTCTGTGCTTGAAATCAACTCGTATTTGGATTGTAATTGTTTTAAGGTGTCATGATTGCTGACAAAAGTGGAACCACGCACGTGATCCACATCACCAAGCGGCATCTCTTCAATAAAGGAGATGTCAATTTCCTGTTGAATAGCAAATTCAAGCAGGTTGAGGGCTTCATCCTCATTAAAGCCCCGCATCAGCACGGTGTTAATTTTGATGCTTTCAAAGCCAGCAATTTTTGCGGCTTGTATGCCACGTAATACTTTAGCGAGTTCGCCAGTGCGGGTAATGGTTTTGAAGCGTTCAGCATCTAGGCTATCAATGCTAATATTGATGCGTTTCACGCCTGCATTTTTTAAGTCTTGCGCTTGAAATTCCAACTGACTTCCATTGGTAGTAAGCACTAACTCTTGCAGGCCCTCAAGTTGGCCAATGGCTGAAAATAGCCATAATGCATTTTTACGCACCAAAGGTTCTCCACCAGTAATACGTACTTTGCTTACGCCCAACGCCACAAATACCCTTACTAGACGAGCACATTCCTCTAAGCTTAGTACTTCTGTACGCGGTAAAAATGTCATGGACTCGGCCATGCAATATACGCAACGGAAATCACAGCGATCGGTAATGGACAGGCGAATATAATCAACCCGTCGACCATGCTGATCAATGAGCAGTTTGGGGGCGGTTGACATCTTATTTTTTGCGCTGGGGGGCACTTTCAAAATCATGAATTGTCGTACACAAAGTTATATTCAATCAGTGTAATATACCATTTTGTATACAGCTAGATTTTTAGTCAAAATATTATCGGCAGTAATGGTCGTTTTGGAGAGTTAACTTGCAAGATTTGCCAATAAAAATAGATGCCTTGATTGCTAAGCATCAACACTTACCAGGGGCATTGTTGCCCCTGCTGCACGCAATTCAAGATGAGGTAGGCTATGTGCCAGAGTCTTCCTATAAGCCTATTGCTAAAGGGTTAAATTTATCAGTTGCTGAAGTGCATGGGGTAGTGACTTTTTATCATCACTTCCGCAACCATAAGCCAGGCAGACATACGCTGCAAATTTGCCGTGCAGAATCATGTCAAGCGATGGGATCTGTAGCATTAGAAGCGCATGCGAAGAAATGTTTGAATATTGATTATCATCAAACCACAAAAGACGATGCCATCAGTTTAGAGCCGGTGTATTGCTTGGGCAATTGCGCGCTTTCACCTGCGGTAATGATGGATGATGAAATTTACGGACGTGTCTCCGTCGCTGACTTGGATGCTTTAGTTGCGGAGGCCACGGTTTAGTATGACGATTAAAATATACATCCCTAGAGATTCAAGCGCTCTGTCGATGGGCGCACAAAAGGTGGCCTTAGCCATCGGCAATGAGGCGAAAAAACGTGGTTTAGACGTGCACATTATTCGCAATGGTTCCCGTGGCCTATATTGGCTGGAAACCATGGTGGAAGTATCAACAGCGTCTGGACGCGTAGCCTATGGCCCCGTTAAAGTGCGAGATGTGCCGTCATTATTTGATGCAGATTTCGTGAATGGAAAAGCCCATGCATTGAATCTGGGTCTAACAGAAGAGTTGCCTTGGCTTAAAAAACAACAGCGCTTAACTTTTGCTAGAGTTGGGATTACTGACCCGATTTCACTGGCTGATTACATTGCTCATGAAGGTTACCAAGGACTTAAAAATGCATTGAGCTTGTCGGCTAGCGAGATAGTAAAAATTGTCACTGACTCCGGTTTACGTGGCCGTGGTGGTGCAGCTTTTCCTACTGGCATTAAATGGAACACAGTGCTTGGTTGTCAGTCCGAGCAAAAATACATCGTATGTAATGCCGATGAGGGGGACTCAGGTACATATTCAGATCGCATGATTATGGAAGGTGATCCTTTTGTTTTAATCGAAGGCATGACCATCGCTGCCATTGCAGTAGGCGCAACACAAGGTTACATCTATTTACGTTCTGAATATCCACACGCATTAGTGACACTGAATGCGGCGATAGAGGCAGCCAACCTGGCAGGTTACTTAGGTGCTGATATTTTAGGAAGTGGCAGAGCATTTCATTTAGAGGTAAGACGTGCTGCCGGCGCCTATGTTTGTGGTGAAGAAACTTCATTATTAGAAAGCTTGGAGGGTAAGCGCGGTCAAGTACGCTTTAAACCACCACTGCCAGCAATTGAGGGTTTATTTGGTAAGCCTACCGTAGTCAATAATGTGATTTCATTAGCAACAGTGCCCATTATTCTGCATAAAGGTTCCCAGTACTATGCGGACTATGGCATGGGTCGCTCACGCGGTACTTTGCCGATTCAGCTGGCTGGGAATATCAAACAAGGTGGGCTAGTAGAATTAGCGTTTGGCGCGACCTTGCGTGAGTTGCTTTACGATTTTGGCGGTGGGTCAGCCACAGGTCGACCTATTCGTGCGGTCCAAGTCGGCGGCCCACTAGGCGCTTTTTTGCCGGAAAGTCAATTTGACACGCCTTTGGATTACGAGGCTTTTAGTCAGTTGTGGGCGGTGCTCGGTCATGGTGGTATTGTTGCGTTTGACGACTCTGTGGATATGGCAGTAATGGCGCGTTACGCCTTTGAGTTTTGCGCGATTGAGTCTTGCGGTAAGTGCACGCCATGCCGAATAGGCTCTACTCGTGGCGCCGAGGTGATGGGACAAATTATCGCTGGTAAAGATACCGTAAAAAACATTAAATTAGTGCGCGACCTAAGTGACACCATGCTTAATGGATCACTATGTGCATTGGGTGGCATGACGCCATACCCAGTATTAAGCGCAATGAACCATTTCCCTGAAGATTTTGAGACTAAGAAAGCGAGCGCCGCCTAAGCTCACGTGGGCAAGCGGTTGGAGACACTGAATATGGACGATATTAAATATAGCAAGCCAACGCAAGAGCATAGCCGAACTAGCTTTGATGATCAGTTGGATTATGGTACTCCAGCGCGCACATCAGATGTGCTGGTGACGTTGACCATTGACGATAGAGAAGTGACGGTGCCTGAAGGCACCTCGATTATGCGCGCATCAATATTAGCTGGCATTAATGTGCCTAAGTTATGTGCCACAGATAGCTTAGAGCCATTTGGATCATGCCGTCTTTGCATCGTGGAAATTGAAGGTAGGCGAGGTTATCCCGCCTCATGCACTACACCAGTTGCCTCAGGCCTTAAAGTGCATACACAAACGCCCAAGCTTGCGGATATACGCCGAGGTACTATGGAGCTATACATTTCAGACCATCCTTTGGATTGTTTGACTTGCGCCGCTAATGGCGATTGTGAGTTGCAAGATATGGCAGGAGCTGTGGGTCTTCGAGAAGTGCGTTATGACGATAAAGGTGAAAATCACCTTAAAGCAGTTAAAGATGAATCTAACCCGTACTTCACTTTTGATCCTAGTAAATGTATCGTGTGCTCACGTTGCGTCCGTGCATGTGAAGAAACGCAGGGAACTTACGCACTGACTATTTCTGGCCGTGGCTTTGAGTCTAAGGTGGCTGCGGGCATTAATAATTTCATGGAATCGGAATGTGTTTCTTGTGGCGCTTGTGTGCAAGCTTGTCCAACTGCAACGTTAATGGAAAAAACTGTGATTGAAGCGGGGACTCCCGGGCACAGCGTGACGACTACTTGCGCCTATTGTGGTGTGGGTTGTTCGTTTAATGCTGAAATGAAAGGCGAAGAAGTGGTTCGGATGACTCCGAATAAAAACGGCGGTGCTAACCATGGTCACTCCTGCGTTAAAGGTCGTTTTGCATGGGGTTATGCGACGCACCAAGATCGTATTACCACACCGATGATACGTAAGAACATTAGCGATCCTTGGCAGACCGTGAGCTGGGATGAAGCTATTAATTATGCAGCAAGTGAATTAAATCGAATTAAAAACCAATATGGTAAGGATGCAATTGGGGGCATAACTTCATCACGTTGCACCAATGAAGAGGTTTATGTAACGCAAAAATTAGTGCGCGCAGCCATTGGAGTCAATAACGTTGATACCTGTGCTCGGGTCTGCCATTCCCCTACGGGTTACGGTTTAAAACAAACTTTGGGCGAATCTGCCGGTACGCAAACATTTGACTCCGTCATGGCTGCCGACGTTATATTTGTCATTGGGGCGAACCCAACTGATGGACATCCTGTATTTGCGTCACAAATGAAACGCCGTTTACGCGCTGGTGCTAAATTAATCATTGCTGATCCGCGTGAGATTGATTTAGTGGATAACTCACCGCACATTCGCGCTGACTATCATTTAAAGCTCCGCCCAGGTACCAACGTGGCCCTGATCTCAGCTTTAGGGCATGTGATTGTGACTGAAGGTTTAGTAGATGAGGCTTTTGTAAAAGAGCGTTGCGAGTGGGATTCCTTTGTGGCATGGCGCGACTTTGTAGCGCATGCTGATAACTCACCGGAAGCTTTGGCTGAAGTAATTGGTGTAGATGCCGCAAGCTTGCGCGCTGCAGCAAGGTTATATGCAACTGGCGGCAATGCAGCGATTTATTATGGCTTAGGCGTCACCGAACATAGCCAAGGTTCTACTATGGTCATGGGTATTGCTAATTTAGCGATGGCGACCGCGAATGTTGGCCGTGAGGGTGTGGGCGTGAATCCATTGCGCGGGCAAAATAATGTGCAGGGCTCTTGTGACATGGGTTCTATGCCACATGAGTATCCAGGGTATCGTCACGTTTCTGATGAGGCTACGCGGGCCCTATTTGAATCTGCATGGGGCAGGCCCTTAAGTGCAGAGCCAGGTCTGCGTATTCCCAATATGTTAGATTATGCAATCGAGGGTAGTTTTAAAGCCCTATACTGCGTGGGCGAAGATATTGCCCAATCTGATCCTGATACGCAACATGTAACCCATGCCTTAGAGTCTATGGAATGCGTCATCGTGCAGGATCTATTCTTAAATGAAACGGCAATGTACGCACACGTATTTTTCCCAGGCGCTTCCTTCCTCGAAAAAAGCGGTACCTTTACCAATGCTGAACGTAGGATTTCACCTGTGCGACGCGTGATGGCGCCGAAAAATGGTTTTGAAGATTGGGAAATCACCGCTAAGCTTTCCGCGGCCATGGGTTATGAAATGAAATATAACCATGCTTCAGAAATTATGGATGAGATTGCGGCGTTGACCCCTACTTTTAGTGGCGTAAGCTTCAAAAAACTTGATGAACTTGGTAGTATCCAATGGCCTTGTAATGACGAGCATCCAGAGGGAACGCCGACGATGCACGTAGATGAATTTGTACGTGGTAAGGGTAAATTCTTTGTGACCGACTACGTGCCGACTACAGAAAAAGTGACTGCTAAATACCCACTGATTCTAACCACTGGCCGCATACTTTCGCAATACAATGTAGGTGCGCAAACTCGTCGTACTAAAAATGTGAGTTGGCATCACGAAGACTTGGTTGAAATCCATCCACACGATGCAGAAGAGCGCGGCGTTAAAGAGGGGGACTGGGTAGGCATCAACAGCCGTGCAGGAGAAACCGTGTTGCGTGTCAAAATTACAGATCGAGTGCAACCGGGCGTTATTTACACCACCTTTCACCATCCGGAATCTGGTGCCAATGTGATTACTACAGACAACTCTGACTGGGCAACTAACTGCCCAGAGTTTAAGGTAACTGCAGTGCAGGTGACTCGCGTCAATCAGCTTTCTGATTGGCAGCAACATTACAAAACATTCAGTGAAGCGCAGTTAGCTTTTGCCGGCAAAGATCAAGATGCGGCCCGTATAGAGTAATCAGGCATGCAATGCTCGTTAGATGACAGCCTTGGTGTTGCTGATACGGAGGAAGTAATTACCGCAACTGAATCCTTAGCGTGCTTTGAGGTGACTAGATCGCGCGATGGGAATGAGTGCCACGAACAAGACCAGTTGGCCGAAGAAACTCCAATTGCCTTAATTTACAATGGCATTTCGCATGCGGTGATGTTGGCGACACCGCAAGATTTAGAAGACTTTGCTTTAGGATTTTCTCTATCTGAAGGCGTCGTGTTGGATAAGAGTGAGTTGTATAGCATTGAAATTCAGGTGCAGAAAAATGGTATAGAGGTACATTGTGAGATTGCGAGCGAGCGCTTTGCTGAACTGAAAAATCATAGGCGCACGCTAGCTGGCAAAACCGGTTGTGGTTTGTGTGGTGCAGAAAGCCTAGCACAAGCGATGCGCTACCCGCCAAAGTTACAGTCCCCCGTAGTGTTCCAGCGCAGCGCAATTTTGGGCGCATTACAAGTACTACCTTTGCATCAAAAGCTACAGCAACAAACCGGCGCCACGCATGCTAGTGGTTGGGTCTTGGCTGACGGTACTGTCACCGTGGTGCGCGAAGATGTGGGTCGGCATAATGCGTTGGATAAGCTGATTGGTGCACTAGCAAAGCTTGAGCGACGGGGTGAGGGCTTTATTGTGACCAGCAGTCGCGCTAGTTATGAAATGGTACAAAAAACCGCAAGTGCAGGTGTGAATATGCTGGTGGCTATTTCCGCGCCAACAGGACTAGCCGTGAGAATTGCCGAGCAATGTGGTTTAACGCTAGTGGGATTTGCACGCAATAAGGCTTATGTGGTGTACAGTCACCCAGAACAAATAATTTCCACATTAATTAAAAATTAAAAGACTCAGCACGTATGCAGATAGAACATTTAATTACTATGGCCAATCAAATTGGCGATTTTTTCAAATCTTTTCCTGATAAAGAGCAGGCAAAAAAAGACATTGCCAAGCATTTGACCAACTTTTGGGCGCGTAATATGCGACTTCAGATTATGGCGCATGTCGCAGAAAAGAATGGTGTTGGCTTAGAGGATATTGTACGCGATGCCATTAAAGAACATCTGCATTAGTATTGCTATTTAGTCTGTAGCGCATTATGCCTAGTGCCGAAATCTATTTTCTAGTGCCGCTAATATTTTTGGCGGCCCTTATTTTTTCAGCAGTAGGCCATGGGGGCGCTTCAGGATATCTAGCCGCAATGGCCTTGATGAATGTTGCACCGGAGTCCATGCGCCCAGCAGCCTTAGTCCTTAATATCTTTGTGGCTAGCATCGCAATCTATAAGTTTTACGGCATAGGGGCATTCTCATGGCGCATATTTATTCCTCTAGCCATCGCCTCTGTGCCAATGGCATATGTGGGCGGTCTCATTAGTTTGCCTAATCATTTTTACAAACCCATTGTAGGGGTAGTCCTTATATTTTCGGCGATACACATTTTTACGCAAGCAAAAAAAGACTACCAATTAAACCCAGTGCTGGCTTCTAGATCTTTATTGCTGGGCATAGGCGCGATATTAGGGTTGCTAGCAGGCCTCACGGGAATTGGTGGTGGCGTGCTTTTGAGCCCTCTATTGATATTTTTTAAATGGGCTGAGACCAAAGTGATTTCTGGCGTAGCTGCGGCTTTTATTTTAGCTAACTCAATATCAGGTTTGATTGGAGTTTTAACTAAACAGTCCGTGATGCCTGGCGCGCTTCCATACTGGATTATTGCGGCGGTTTTAGGTGGATTAATTGGAGCTGATTACGGTAGTCGTCGCTTAGGTAATCCAGCTATTAAAAAGCTATTATCCTTAGTCTTGCTTCTAGCTGGGAGTAAGATGCTGTTAGCACTTTAAGTGGTCTGATGCAGTCAGCGCTTATTTTGATATAAGCTAAAGCTTTCTTTTCTATCTGCAGCTCGCTTTCCTCTCCAAATCAATTTAGCATCTTGCTCAGGCTTAACATTACTCGTGCTTCGAGTCGTTTGTATTAAATATAAGTCACAGCTTAACTGCTTTAAGTTTGTCACTGGCTTTAGCGTGATGTCAGTGTAATAGTTGACTAGTAAACGTTGTGGCTGGCCTAGATGCAGACTGTTAATGCAATTGTAATGTTTAGGGATCGCCTGTTGCATACCAGTAAATACAGGTTGATAGCTTCTTGCAGAGTCGAGTAATGGTAGCCAGAGCGTCATCAGCAAACTCCAGCCGAAGGTCATGCCTACTGCCCAGTTGCTGACTGTTGATCGGTTGGTTTGTTTAGCTCGAACGCAAACTACGAACCAAATAATAGAGATAACTACCGCAACTAAAAATATAAGCCAATTGAAACTGGTGCTATAGGCACCAGATAAAAACTGCAAACGCTCTTTAATTTTAGGAGGGTATCCAGTGATCATCGCAATCCACCCTAGCCAAATTAAAAATCCAATTAAGCCGAATAAGATGATGCCAAACCAATTAAGTGCTGATGCAGCACCACGCTTAAGATGCTCAACACTGCCTGCAGCCAAGGCGACCAAGGGGATAAGTAATGGCAAGGCACTAGTGTCCTTGGCGCCCGCACTAAATCCAAGAAAGATTAGGCCGCATAAGAAGAAGCTAATAATTAGCTGGAACTTAGGTTTAGATAGTAATTGCAGGCGGTAACGCCATAAACTCCAAAGTGCTAGGGGGAGCGCTGGCCAGGCATACCAAACTAAAATTTTCAGAAAATATTGATGATTGTGGAAATGAAATATGTTGAGGTTCATTTGCCACCATTTGCCGAACAGGAGTGGCTGATTATAATGAAGCATGAATAACCAACTGGCAATGAAGGGCGTTGCTATTAAGGTGGCAGTCATGATTACTTTAGCAAAGCTTAATGTGCGCCAAGGCTTAAACAGTAAGCCTAGCATCAATGCAGTGCTAATTAAGATTATTAATGGCATGAGGCCATAGCTTAAAAATCCTAGGCCAAGCGCTAAGCCTAATAGCCCACTTGCTCGCCAAGGTCTGCGTTTACAAAGCGCTAAGGCATAGAATCCGCTAGCAAAGCTTGCAAGGCCAGCTACATCAGCGCCTAGACTATGTGCGCTAACGATTAGACCGATTGTACCAATCATGATTAGCGTCGCATGGCGACCTACCCCGCGACCCCACAATTCTCGCCCAGTCATGCCTACCATTAGCAATATGATCGTTAGCCATAAGATATTGATTAAGCGAGCCCCGTCATGTAGCGCAAGCATGGGGCTGAGCAATTCTGCACTCGCCGCTGCACTTAAGTAATAGAGAGGGGGTAGTTCTAGCGAAGTTTCACCATTAGCCAAAGGCGCAATCAAGCTGCCACCGTCAACTATCATCTTTACAATGCTGATGCCAGTAGTTTCAAGTGGTTTCCATGGGGCATGACCAATTAGACCGAGCGCGATCCATATGGCGCATAGCAATAGTAGCAGCTGTGTTTTAACTCCCTCGCCCACGTGCGCGCGAGGTTTTGACATGTTGCCTTGCCAGTCGTGATCAAGTTGAAAGCGCATAGGTTGACTTATGGGATAGTGTTTAACTTAGAGCGTAATTTTAACTGAATGTCACCGATAAAATAGTTTTATAAGGATTTTGTCGTGATTGATGATGAATCGATAAATAAAAAGGCAGCCTAAGCTGCCTTTGTTGTGATTATTATTATAGCGTTAGCTAGAAATAATAATTACATACCGTATTTCTTACGGAATTTATCAACACGACCAGCCGTATCTAAAATCATTTGTTTACCAGTGTAGAACGGGTGTGATTTTGATGAAACTTCGATTTTAACAAGAGGATACTCTTTACCGTCAGTCCATTTAATAGTGTCTCTAGCTGCAATAGTAGAGCGTGTCATAAAAGTAAAATCTGCACCGATGTCTTGAAAAATAACGTCGCGGTATTCTGGATGTATTCCATCTTTCATAATATATAGCCTCAATATAGCCGCTTTAAACGGCACTTAAATATATGTATGCGCATTTGAGCGCGCATGAATTTGTAGTAACCCAACATTATATTTGCATTTAGCAACCTATGCAAGGTCAAATTTTATCTGGAAGATACTTTATTATTGCAAAAATAAAAGGATTGCTTTAGACTGAATTTTGTTATAAAAACAATGTCAATGCAATATGAATTATGTTCAAAAATTGAACATATGTTTGGATGTGCAGTGTAAATAAGACGTTGCATACATTAGTATATTCGTATAAAAAAGATTAGGAGATAGCATGTTTAGCAATAAAGCATTAAGATCAACTTTAATTATTTCTATGTTGACATTGGTAGGCCTTACATTTTCATTTCAAGCAAGGGCCGCGTGTGATTTTGTTTCAACAAAAGACAATAGCGCATTCGTAATCAAAGGAACTGATACTGATACTCCAGAAGTAAAGGAATTTTTAGCAACTTGCAAGAATCCATACACAGCAAAATATGTAACAGATGCTGAATCAGCAAAACAAGGTAAAAAAGTACTTTCATATAACGGATGTACGGGCTGTCATGGTGGTAATTTAGGTGGTCTAATGGCGCCTTCTCTTGTTAAGAACGGTGGTGTTGGTGCATTCGATACAAGATGGGTTTATGCAAAAAATGGTACGGATAAGGGTATGTTTGAAACTATTGCTAACGGTACACCAGGGATTTCTGGCGGCACTATGTTTATCTGGCACAATCAGCTAGAAGGGCATACAGGTGATGGTTTAACGACAGATGAAATCCTTAAGGCTATTGCTTATATTCGTACAGTATATAAAGGTACGGACGAAAAAACCTGGTTAAAATAAATGTGAGAATGGCGAACAGCCCTTTTTATTATTCACTAAAGATGGAGTATTAAATGAAGAGTTTCAATATCGTTTTATTGGCATTACTAAGCTTAAGTGCAGCTTCTGCAAATGCGAATGTGGCTAATGCAGAAAAGTTAGTCTCTATTTATAGTGCTATTGCTAAGCACGATAACCCAGAGTACGTAGGCCCTACGGCTGCTGATGGCAAGTTCTTTTTCAATCGTAAGATTAAACTCGGCAATGGTAAAGAAACGGCTTGCGCTTCATGCCATACAGCCAACCCTGCGGACGAAGGCAAACATTCAGTAACAGGAAAGGCCATTCGTCCTCTATCTCCAGTTGTGAACGCCAAGCGTTTTGAAGACTTTGAAAAAGTACAAGGAAAGTTCACTCAACACTGCAAAGAGGTTATCGGAAGCGACTGTACTTCAGCAGAAAAAGCGAGCTACATCACCTATGTATTAACAGAAAAAACACCTACTGCTACTAAGTGATTTAAGCCAGTGGTACGCTGTTGATGTATAAAAGATGAAATGATGAGGGGCTGGAGTAATTTCCAGCCCTTTTTATTTTTGAGTGACTGCTTAGCAATAGCGTCATTAATAAGCTATTAGCCTGTTTAGGATGGAGATAAGAAGTAATAAAATGAAAAACTTTATAGTGCTATTATGGATTTTTTATTCACTCATTACATCAAATGCTGCTATGGCTATTGAAGAACCAAATTTTAATCTAATTGTAAAAGAAAACGCTTTTGAGCTTCGCGCGTACCAACCAAAAATTATTGCCGAAGTATCCATTGATGCTGATATGAGTGAGTCATCTAGTAAAGGTTTTAGATTAATTGCTGACTTCATATTTGGAAACAATACTTCACGGGAAGGTGGAAGTGAAAAAATCAGTATGACTGCGCCAGTATCAGTTTATGAAAAATCTGAGCAAATATCCATGACTGCACCCGTAGGTGTTCAACAAGTTAAGGATGGATGGAAAGTTTATTTTGTAATGCCAAGCAAATACACCTTAGACAGCATCCCCAAGCCTAACAATGCTCAAGTGAGTATCAAGCAGATTCCTGCAAAGAAAATTGCAGTTATTAGATTCTCTGGTCTTGTTGACGAAGAAAAGATGAATAAGAAAGTTAAGGATTTAAATGAGTGGATTGTTAGTAAGAATCTCAAGGCAATGAGCATCCCTGAGCTAGCTAGATATAATCCACCTTGGACTCTGCCATTTTTAAGGCGAAACGAAGTGATGATAGAAGTTGACTAGCCTACGTAACCTGTTTTAAAAGCACTTAAATATAATAGAACAGCAAAAATTTTTGCTTAATGTATAGGAGAATATTATGGATTTTCACCTCACGTCACTTATCACAACATTCACATTAATTTTACTTTTTGGAGTAGCTTTCAACGTTGGTAAGGCTAGGGCAAAGTACAAAATTGACGCCCCAGCCACAACAGGGCACCCGAAATTTGAGCTGGTTTATCGTGTACAGATGAATACAGTAGAAAATGCCGTGGCTTTTATTCCTGCACTTTGGCTATTTTCATATTACGTTAGTGTGATTTATGGCGCAGTGCTTGGTGTGGCATGGCTCGTCGGTAGAATCTGGTATGCCGTGGCCTATTGTGAGGATGCAAAAAAACGTGGGGGTGGATTTGGTTTATCACTCCTGTCTTTTTTAATACTGACTACTGGTGCTTTAATTGCGATCATAAGGCAAATGGTTTAAATCAACATAATTTGTAGACGCAAAGTCACCTATTGATTTGTACTGATGACTATTTTTGTGATGTCTATAAATTCGAAATCCAATGACTGCTAGATGTATGGCGTATTACTTTTAAGATATAAATTCCCGCGTTTAATTGAAAAAGGCGCCTAAGCGCCTTGTTCATGGTTTAAATTTATTAATGGCTTAGCCTCTACGCATACTGTCAAAAAAGTCTGCATTGTTTTTAGTGGCTTTGATTTTATCTAATAAGAATTCCATCGCCTCTATATCATCCATAGGATAAAGCAGTTTGCGAAGTACCCATATTTTCTGTAACACGTCTTTTTCTATCAACAGTTCTTCACGACGGGTGCCTGATTTATTTACATTAATTGCTGGATATTGGCGTTTCTCAGCCATTTTACGGTCAAGATGAATTTCCATATTGCCGGTACCTTTAAACTCTTCATAGATGACATCATCCATGCGTGAGCCGGTATCTACTAGCGCAGTTGCAATAATAGTTAGAGAGCCGCCTTCTTCAATATTACGTGCGGCACCGAAGAAACGTTTTGGTCGTTGTAAAGCATTGGCATCTACACCGCCGGTGAGTACCTTGCCTGATGAAGGAATAACAGTGTTGTATGCACGGGCTAGGCGAGTAATCGAGTCAAGTAAAATGACCACATCTTTTTTGTGTTCGACCAAGCGCTTGGCTTTTTCCAAGACCATTTCAGCCACTTGTACGTGGCGTGTAGCTGGTTCATCAAAGGTAGAGGCAACTACTTCACCTTTCACAGAGCGTGTCATTTCCGTCACTTCTTCTGGACGCTCATCAATTAATAGTACGATCAAAATCACATCAGGATGGTTCGCGGTAATGGCGTGGGCAATATTCTGCATCATCACTGTTTTACCACTTTTCGGGCTGGCAACTAGCAGGCCACGTTGGCCCTTACCAATTGGTGCGATCATGTCAATCACACGGCTGGTAATATTTTCAGCACCTTTGATATCGCGCTCTAGTGTGAGTGGGATTGTAGGAAATAGTGGGGTTAAATTTTCAAATAATATTTTGTGTTTGGTATTTTCTGGCGTTTCACCATTAACCATATCTACTTTAACTAGCGCAAAATAACGCTCGCCATCTTTAGGAATGCGCACTTCACCTTTAATGGTATCGCCCGTATGTAGATTAAAGCGTCGAATTTGTGAAGGTGAAACATAAACATCATCTGGTCCAGCTAAATATGAGCTGTCAGGTGAGCGAAGAAAGCCAAAGCCGTCTTGTAAAACCTCAAGCGTACCGTCGCCAAATATACTGTCGCCTTTTTTGGCTTTGTTTTTTAGAATTGCAAAAATCAAATCTTGCTTGCGCATGCGGCTAGCATTTTCAATTTCATTGGCAATAGCCATATCAACTAACTCGGTAACGGGTAGATGCTTAAGGTCTGATAAGTGCATGGAGGCTCACTAAAACAAGATGTAGATGGGGTAGGGTGAATCGCAAGAGGGTTGGAACTAATGGGTTGTGCTTAAATTAAGCTTATTGCTGAATTGCTTAGTACTTCAGTGTTGCTTAGATATGACTGTTTGATCGTTTAAGACTTAATCAAACACTCATATTTTTTGAAGTTTACTAAGCGTAATAGGTTTAGATGTTGCTGTCAATAAATGCAGTTAATTGTGATTTTGATAATGCGCCGACTTTGGTCGCTTCTACATTGCCATTTTTGAACAACATTAAAGTTGGAATGCCGCGGATTCCATATTTAGGAGGCGTCGCTTGGTTGTCGTCGATATTCAGTTTTGCTACTTTCAGGCGACCTGCGTATTCTTTAGAGATTTCATCTAAAATAGGTGCAATCATCTTGCATGGACCACACCACTCCGCCCAATAGTCAACTAATACGGGAAGTTGTGATTGTAAAACGTCTAGCTCAAAACTTGCGTCGCTAAGGTGTGTGATATGCTCGCTCATGTAAACCTCTATTTGAATTTTGCTTTATGGTAAGTGTGTATCGTAACGAAAAAAAACGTTTTAGTGAAGCGCCAAATATTAAAAAAGGCTCTAAAACTTAAGTTCGGTTTGCATTAATTATTGGCGTTAATTATACGCTATTGTTAATCGCTACGTTGCTGCAAAAAATCCGGGTTTACTTATTTGAAATTGCAGGTTGGGTCCATTACTCAATATAAATCCTAATGTAGACTTGTTGAAGCCTTGTGTTTAGTGACATTCTGACTATTTTTATACTGAATGAGTTTAAAATTTATATGCGAATATTTCTATATACCCTGTTACTCCTAACTTTAAGTCAGTTATCTTATGCTGAAACCAATTTAGTGGCTAACTTTTTGTTAAAAGATACCGCTGGTGTTAAGCATCAACTAAACAACTACAAGGGGAAATGGGTGCTGGTTAATTACTGGGCCACTTGGTGCCCGCCTTGTTTGGAAGAAGTACCTGACTTGGTGAATCTTTATGATCAGCGTAAGAATAAGGATTTAGTGGTATTGGGGGTGGTATTTGAATACAAAAACACTCAGGAAGTGTCGGTATTTGTCGACGACATGCTTATGTCTTATCCCATCATACTTGGAACAGATTTAGTCAAGGCGCAGATCGGACCTGCCGATGTGCTACCCACCACTTTTATTTACAATCCGCAAGGCATGCTGGTGAAAGTTAAGCACGGTTTAATTACTAAGCAATATATTGAAAGTATCATTGGACCTATTAAGAAATAGGTGCGCTTGCAAGTTAGGTACCGACTTAAAATTGCCAGTGTAAAGGTTTCGTGTATTTAGTAAGGCACCGCAATGCTAGCGCCTGTGCCATCAAGAATGTTCAACTGATTCTCATCTGCGAAATGCATTAATTGCGCATATCCGTCTGGATTCACGGTTTTCAACTTCAAATCCACAGCTAAGCAACGCACACCATTGACCACTTTAGGCTTGAGGTAAGGTGAATATTTGAGTTTACGGTCTTCGCCAAAAGTTGCATAGGTGCTACACATACGATCAACCCAGTCACTTGGGCGAAACGGTTTGCCTTCACGTGTATTGCCTTCAATGATAATTTCGGCAATGATGGGATTGCTAGTTGTTGCGACTGCTGGTTCTTTAGTCATTTATATTTATACCGGTATTATTAGGTGCGATAGTTGAGCCGTAAATAGCGAGGCAATGTAACAGCGCAAGTGAAATTGCCTGCGCTGTTGGGGCTGGATACTAAGGCATGTATTCAAAAACTTTAACCACTTTAGACACACCGTGGGTATTGCGTGCAATATCTACAGCAGCCTCAGCCTCTTTTTGTGTCACATAACCCATTAGATAGACGACGGTATTTTCAGTGACGACTTTGACCAAGTTAGCTTGGAAGCGATTTTCTGACAGGAATTGTGTCTTAATTTTTGAGGTTAAATAGGCATCATTGGCACGTGAGCTTATTGAAGTTTTTTCGCCTATCACTAGCTCATTATTGATGTTAGTGACGTTTTCTATCGCCTTGATTAAGCTTTCTGTTTTGGCTTTTGTGCCGTTGTCTGCGACTTCCCCAGTCAACAATACATTGCCCTTGTAGCTAGTAATATTGATGTGTGCGCTATCTGGCAGGTTGGCTGAAATTTTTTGTGCTGCTTTGAGTTCAATGTTTTGATCTTCGACGTAAACGCCAGTAGTACGTCTATCAGCAGCCATTGCTCCACCAGCAGCTGCACCACCAACCACCACTGGAACGCATGCAGATATTTGGGTAGCTAGTGCAATAGCCGCCAGTAATTTAAATGGGAGCGACATATTCATAACGGGCATTAATTTCATCGTGAACATCCTTTATATAAAGTATTAGTGATTAAAATTCTAACGCAACGACTGGTGCGGTTTATTTTTTGCCTTGCTAGAAAGCATCCTGTAGGCATTCTACTGCGTTTACACCTGTTTTTTCATTAAATGGCGTTGCTTGGCAGGCGTACTTTAACAAAAATCAGTGTATGGCTGTCGAGCATAATTAAATTTATTTCAGGCTAGCATTTGCCATTCAGCAATATTAAGCCCCTTTTGTTGCAAAAGTATTGCAGTCAGACCTTCAGTAGCTATAACTTGCTGCAAATATTCAGATTAGTGAATTAATCTCATTTTTCCAACACTACACCTTGGTCGGTAAATTTTGCAACAGATAGTTGTCGCTGAATTTGACCACTATGATCGAGTGAGAGTTTACCTGTTAAGCCTTCAATGACGAGGTCATTGCCCATAAGGCCGGTTGTAAGTATCTGCAGATAGTCAACGCCCAAGGCAAAGTAGCGTTTTAACTCATTGTTCTTTAAAGCGGCGCTGGGCTCGCGGTAATCAGTAAATTGTGAATTATTCGGAGCTAATAAAAATGGTATGTCAACAAAATATATCGCATTAAGTGCGATGTTGGCATTGGCATCACTATCTAGCATGTTGATGTCGGAAAATGACATGGTGGGCATACTGATATCAAGATAAGGCCGCACGTTTTTGACCTCCGGACCTGACATTGCCAAAAGCAACATATCTTGTGCCTGTAAGGCAATGTTAGCTTTTAAATCCATTAGTTGGTTTAAATCAAAACTGCCCTTAACACCAACTGCACTGGGTATTAGGCTGATGATTTTTAGCGAAAACCCCCGTTCGGTTTGCCAGGCCTGGACGAAGCTTTGAAGCATTTGGCTGGCGGGTTCGTTGGCTGTGGTCAATACTAAGATATTTTGCATGGCATTGCGGGTTGCAAACTCCGCAATTCGATGCGCCTCATCCTGAAGCGACAGATCTGCCTGCTTCCTGCTGATATTAGCGTTTAATGAAACGACAGAAACGGGGTTTGGACCGGTTAAGTTTATGCCGAAATTAGGCGCAATCGCGTAGTCAGCCCCCTCACTTTTTGCGAGTGAATATTGCGTATTAATGTCCTCTAAATCATTTGCGCGAGTATAGGATTTAATTTCATTTGGCATATTTCTTTTACTTAATGCTGCCTGTAAGCCGAGTTTAAACGCCGCAACTCTCTCGGAGATGCCTTCGTGGACTGGAGGCAATATTAAGGCAATATTGCCATTAATAACTGCTGGCGCGGTTGACGGCTCAGGTGCCGTCGTTGCTAGTGTTTTTGCGAATGCTGAAGCAATATGATCTGGATAACTGTTGCTCCAAGTACTTAAGCTGGTGGCGACATCTTGATTTCTTGTAGCCAAACTTAAATCAATCCAGCCTTGTATTGTGGTGTCCGCGCTTTCACCGCGCATGGCAATTAAATCGGCTGGGGTTTGTGTTGAGAGCAGTTTCCAAACGCGTTGCTGGTTATGGCTAATCGCTTGCGCGTCCACTAAATAAGGATGTCTTCGCACTAATTGCTCTATGGCGCTTGCAATATCGCCTTGTTTTTCGTAGGCATCACTTAAACTTGCATGTAAACTAGCGATCGCAGTTTGGTTCAAATCAAGGTTGGACTGCAAAGGGAGTAGCAGTATAAATGTGCGTTCAAATTCTGCATTTTTAGCGGCGATGTTGCCAGCTAACAACTTCGCGTAAGGGGAGCTCGGTGGAATGCGCGTTAGACTGAGTGCAGCTAACTCCAAGTCTGCTTGTTCTATATATTGTTGTCCTTGCATAAAAGCTTGTTCGGCGTTTATTGTCTTGTCAGTAACGTCGTTTGCCCAGCTACTTGAGCTTATCGCGATGATGCCAACCAAGCAGTATCGTAATAGCTGTAATAAGCCTTTAAAATGAGAAGCTGTGAACAAGTTTTTTAAGTGGTAGTAATGATTCATAAAGACTTTGTAATCTAACAATTCTAACTAGAATGTGATGCCAATGAATGACAAGTAATGGCTTATTATATGTGGTAGCAACGCCAATTGGCAATTTGAGTGATATCACTCTACGCGCCTTGGAAATACTCAAAAGTGTAGATGCAATTGCGGCAGAGGATACGCGGCATACTTCGGGCCTATTGTCCCATTTTGGTATTGCTAAAAAATTAATTGCGGTGCATGAGCATAATGAGCATCAGTCAGCAGAAAAGCTATTAGCGTTATTGCTAGCAGGGCAAAACATTGCCTTAGTCACTGATGCAGGAACCCCGGCCGTCAGCGATCCTGGCGCAATCGTGGTTGACTTGGTACGTAAGGCTGGCATTAAAGTGGTGCCTATCCCTGGGGCTAGTGCGGTAATTGCCGCATTATCTGCTTCGGGCATCGCACAAAACGGATTCTTATTTTATGGTTTTCTGCCAGCAAGTGGTTCGGCTCGCCGTAAAGCCTTAGAAACACTTAAAGCGCAAACCGTTACGCTGGTTTTTTATGAGGCGCCACATCGGATTATTGAGAGTGTTGTGGATATGGCTGCTGTCTTGGGCGCTGACCGCCGCATTACCATTGCACGTGAAATCACCAAGACTTTTGAAACGATTTATAGTTGCGAGTTGAGTAAAGCTGAAGCTTGGTTGCAGGCAGATGCAAATCAGCAACGTGGCGAATTTGTATTGTTGGTGGAAGCTGCGGCCACTAAAGATGCGGCAGAAATACCGGAAGACACGGTGCGTGTTTTAAAATTATTGTTGGCAGACTTGCCGCTGAAGCAGGCCGTGCAATTAACTACTGAAATTACGGGTGAAAAAAAGAATGTACTTTACGAGCTAGCCCTTTCATTAAAATCTGATCAATAACCTAACATCAATTAAATCATGAAAACTATTACACTTACCCGTCCAGACGACTGGCATCTTCACCTTAGAGATGGCGCAGCATTGCACGCGGTATTGCCAGATACAGCGCGTCAATTTGCACGCGCGATTGTGATGCCTAATTTGCGACCACCTGTGACCACGGCCGCGCTAGCGTTAACTTATATGCAGCGTATTGTTGCGGCCTTACCAGCAGGCTCAAAATTTACACCGCTAATGACTTTGTATTTGACTGATAACACGAGTGCTGACGATATAGTTGAAGCTAAGGCTAGTGGCATCGTACACGGGGTTAAACTTTATCCGGCTGGCGCCACCACCAACTCTGATTCTGGAGTGACTAATTTAGGGAATTGCAGCAAGGCTTTGTCGGCTATGGAGAAGTTAGGCATGCCGTTGTTAGTGCATGCAGAAGTGACGGATGCTGAAGTGGATGTATTTGATCGTGAGCGCGTATTTATTGAGCGCAATATGCTACCACTTCTGAAAAACTATCCTGCGCTCAAAGTGGTGTTCGAACACATTACGACTAAAGATGCAGCTGATTTTGTTTTAGCAGCGCCTAGTAATGTTGCCGCGACCATTACTGCGCATCATTTGCTGCTTAATCGTAATGATATGTTTAAAGGTGGAATTTTGCCTCACCATTATTGTTTGCCTATCTTAAAGCGCGAGCAGCATCGATTGGCCTTGGTGGAGGCGGCCACCTCAGGCAATGCTAAATTTTTCTTAGGCACTGATAGCGCACCACATGCAAAATCTACCAAGGAAAACGCTTGTGGTTGTGCGGGTATGTACACCGCCCATACGGCGCTTGAGCTTTATGCTGAAGCGTTCGATCGAGCCGGTGCGTTGGATAAGCTGGAAGGGTTTGCGAGTTTTTACGGTGCAGATTTTTACGGATTAGCACGTAATACTGAACAAATTAACCTAGTAAAAGAAAGTTGGACTGTACCAACTAGTTTGCCGTTTGCCGATGACGCCTTGGTGCCTCTTTGGGCGGGGCAGACTTTGCACTGGAAATTATCTAGTCTTCACTAGCGCCTCATGCCCGAGCTTGAATCGGGGAAATGAAGCTTGTTTGAAGATTGAGCTCAGCTAAGGCTTTGTAGCGTGTTAAAATATGCTTGAAGCTGGCTAGACAGTCGCCGCCTAGCAATAGGGGGAGGAAAGTCCGGGCTGCATAGAGCGGGATGACGGCTAACGGCCGTACGTTGAAAGCCGCAAGGTATAAGGCGCGGAATAGGGCCACAGAGACGAGCGTATTAAGTTACGGTGAAACGCGGTAACCTCCATTCGCAGCAAGACCAAATAGGCTGGCATTTTTACGCAAGTAAATAAGGCGTGGCTCGCGCTGCCAGCGGGTAGGTTGCTTGAGCGCATAAGTAATTATGCGCCTAGATGAATGACTGTCAGCTTTAGTAATAAAGCCTACAGAACCCGGCTTATCGGCCAGCTTCACTCTTTAAACATGCTCTCTAAAATGCTGCTGCAAGGATGCCCTTTGCAGTTATTACAGTTTTAGCCCCTCCCGCCGCTTCAAATCTAGTGCAACTCCTTCAGTTTCCTTTTACTTCCCTGGCAGAATTTTTACTATCATTATTGCGCCAACTACAATTCAAAAGCTTTCGTAACTATTCTAATAATCTACATTCACATAATTTTGTATGTGCTTAATTTATAACGACTTTATTTTTAGCACTAAAATACGCTAAGTCATTGACCTATATAGAAAAAATAGTAAAAAAGGGCTTGCATTAAGCGACACTTTTATCTATAGTGCAGATTAGTGGGAGAAAGTGGGTTTTTGTGGGAAATTTGTTGTTAAGTGGCTTAGTTTTTTTGCTGCTAAAAATTGACCCGAATAACGCTTTATAAAATCCCTGATTTAGACATATAGAATTTAGGAAAAATAACGGGCTTATGTTTCGCGGCGCTACCTCATTAAGTTTAGATGCCAAAAGCAGACTTGCTGTGCCTACCAAGCACAGGGAGGCTTTGCAGCTTGAGTGTGCTGGCAACTTGGTGCTGACTGCGCACCCACATCGTTGCTTGTTATTGTATCCACAGCCTGCATGGGAGCCGATCCAGACTAAGATGATGGCGCTATCTTCATTTGATAAACAATCTAGTGCATTACAGCGTTTGCTAGTAGGTTTTGCTGAAGATGTAGTTCTTGATGGTGCTGGGCGCATGTTGGTGTCCCCGGTACTTCGTGAATTTGCAGGCTTAGATAAGGAAGTGATGCTAGTAGGACAAGGCAGTCACTTTGAATTATGGGATATGGAGGCTTGGCGTGCGCAGTTGGCGCAGGTTGTCCACGGTGGTGACTTTGAAATGCCGGCTGAACTAGAGGGCTTCTCTCTGTGATCAAGGGCGTGAATCGCACGCCCACGCAAGCTTCAGTGACTTTAAAATCAGCGACTGTCAAACAGGCGCATATCTCAGAAAAACAATTAGCAGAAACGTCCTTAGCCAGCATGTCGTCAACAGCCTCTCAGTCCAGTTCAGAAAAATTGCATACTACGGTTTTGCTCGAAGAGGCTGTGCACGCGTTAGCAATTAAGCCTAGCGGTGTTTATGTAGACGCGACCTTCGGTCGCGGTGGACACTCAAGAAAAATATTAGAAAAATTAGATGGCAATGGCCGTCTGATTGCGTTTGATCGCGACCTAAGCGCGCTTGAATCCAGCAAGTCTATCCAAGACCAACGTTTCTTGATGGTACATAGTCATTTTGCGGCCATGCAAACACGCTTGGCCGAGATGGGTATAAATCAGGTGGATGGCATTTTGCTAGATCTAGGCATTTCATCACCACAAATTGATGATGCAAGCCGTGGCTTTAGTTTTAGGTACGATGCACCTTTAGATATGCGTATGGATCAAAGCAGCGGCCAAACCGTTGCAGAATTTTTGAGCCATACAACAGAACAACATTTGGCAGAGGTTATAAAAAATTATGGTGAAGAACGGTTTGCTAAGCAGATTGCAAGGGCGATTATTACGGAGCGCAATGACGGGCGCCCGATTACCACTACTGGGGAGCTTGCCAAGATCGTGGCAAGTACAGTCACGCGCTTCGAGCCAGGGCAGAACCCAGCAACGCGCACATTTCAAGCTTTACGGATTTACGTCAATCAGGAGCTTGAGGAGCTTGCGCTAACCATGCCGCAATGCTTGGCCTTGTTAGCACCGCAAGGCCGATTAGCCGTGATTAGTTTTCATTCGTTGGAAGATCGTATCGTGAAGCAATTTGTGCGTGATCAAGCTAACCGCGATGATTTTCCACCTAACTTTCCAGTACGAGCTGCTGATTTGCCTCAGCCTAAATTAAAGGGTGTGGGCAAAACCATCAAGCCTAGCGCTAAGGAAGTAAAGGCCAACCCCCGTTCACGTAGTGCAGTACTTCGGGTTGCCGAGAGGACTGAGATCGTATGACACGGCTTAATCTTATACTTTTTTGCGCACTGATATTTTCTTCACTAGGGCTAGTGAATGCACAACATAAAGCACGTAAGCTTTATATTGAGTTGGAACAAATAAACCAGCAAGCTAAACAGTCCAATCAAGAATATGGGCAATTGCAGTTAGAGCAAAGCACTTGGGCGATGCATTCGCGAGTAGAAATGATTGCTGCGCAACAATTGCAAATGCAGGTGCCAGATGCTAAGCGTGTGCAAGTGGTTGCAATTAAAGGTCCAGTTAGCAAGCAAGTCAATGTTGAAAAAAATGCCAATGGAGCAACGCAATAATGGCAATGAATATGCCTAATGTGGTCAAGCTGCCAGCATGGCGTAGACGGCTATTATTGGTGGTTGTATTGTCAGGCTTTGCTGCTTTATTAGGGCGTGGCATTTATTTGCAAAGTTACCATAAGAGTTTCTTACAAGAGAAAGGTGACGCACGCTATAGCCGCACGCTAGTCCTGTCAGCTCAGCGCGGAAAAATAACTGACCGTAATGGCGAGTTGTTAGCGATTAGTTCGCCAGTAGAGTCTGTATGGGCTAATCCCTCAGATGTAAAGATTGATGCTCAGCAGACTAAAAAAATTGCAGATTTATTACAGCTGAGTGCTGAGTTTATTAATAAAAAATTAGCCAATGAAGAGCGTGAGTTTGTGTACTTAAAGCGTCGCATCTCCCCAGAACTGGCGGCGCAAGTAATGAAGCTTGGCGTTTCTGGCATCTATCTACAACGTGAATATAAGCGTTACTACCCAGCAGGTGATGTGACAGCGCATTTGGTCGGTTTTAACGGTATAGAGGATAAGGGCCAAGAGGGCTTTGAGTACGCAATGGATAAGGCTTTGTCCGGAAAAGCAGGAAGCCGCCGTGTTATTAAGGATAGATCAGGCCATATTATTGAAGATTTGGTTGCAGTAAAAGTGCCGCAAGATGGGCATGACGTTGTCTTATCAATTGATCGCAGAATTCAGTATTTGGCGCACCGTGAATTGGTAAAAGCAGTTGAGTTGCATCATGCGCTAGCTGGCGCTGCCATTGTATTGGATGCGCGCACGGGTGAAGTGTTGGCCATGGTCAATGTGCCTACTTATAACCCAAATAATCCAGTTAACATTCAAGGAAAGTCTCGTAATCGTGCCATTGTTGATATTTTTGAGCCAGGTTCAACCATGAAGCCGATGACGGTGTCAGCAGGTCTTGAGTCTGGTCTGTATCGGCCTGATACTAAAATTCAAACTTCACCAGGTTTTATGAAAATCGGCCCAGCTACTATCCATGACTCACATGCCCATGGTGTGTTGACGGTCGCGGAAGTGATTCAAAAGTCATCTAATGTAGGGGCTTCCAAAATTGCCCTGTCGCTAGATCCAAAATACATGTGGAGTATGTTTAATCAAATGGGTTTTGGCGCAAAGACTAATATCGGCTTTCCTGGCGAGGCCGCTGGCCGTGTGCGCGACTATAAAACATGGCGCCCAATTGAGCAGGCCACTATGTCGTTTGGTAATGGTATTAGTGTGACTTTGCTCCAGTTGGCGCGCGCTTATACAGCATTTGCCAATGACGGTGAGTTAAAGCCAGTTTCACTATTAAAACTACAAGAAGCCCCAGTGGGTGTGCAGGTATTTAGTGCTCGTACCGCACAAAGTATGAAAGATATGTTGGAGATGGTGGTGTTGCCAGGAGGTACCGCATTAAAGGCGCAAGTATTGGGTTATCGTATTGCCGGAAAAACTGGAACTACGCATAAGTTAGGGCCGCATGGCTATGAAAAAAATAAGTACGTAGCCTCTTTCGTGGGTATTGCGCCTGCGTCTAATCCGCGATTAATTATGGCGGTCATGATCGACGAGCCTAATATCGCCAATGATCAGTATTACGGCGGGGTAGCGGCAGCTCCAGTATTTAGTTCAGTTATGGCTGATACATTAAGGTTGCTAGCGATACCGCAAGATGCGCCATACAGAAATGTAGTAATTCCGAGTGGCGCTTCCGATAGCGTAGATGATGTGAAAGAAAGTATATGAGTCTACTTTCCAAGCTAGGTCTTATGCAATCATTTACCAGCATCACTGCGGATAGCCGCCAAGTGGTGCCGGGCGCTTTGTTCTTAGCCTACCCAGGTGTGCATGGTGATGGTCGTGACTATATTGCGCAGGCGATTACAGCTGGCGCTAGCGCTGTACTTTGGGAGCAAGATGGTTTTAGTTGGCCTACCAATTACGATATAGCTAATGTTGCTATTGCTGATTTAAAGCAACAAGTTGGACAAATAGCGGCTGATTTTTATGGGCGGCCTTCACAGAAATTGACCATAATTGGTATTACCGGCACCAATGGCAAGACTTCAGTCAGCCTATGGGTTGCGCAGTGCTTAAGTCTGTTGGGTCAAAAAAGTGCAGTATTGGGTACGATCGGTAATGGCATGGTGACGGCATCAAATACATCATTAGCTGTATCCAGTAATACCACCCCAGACGCTATATTATTACAAGCAATGTTGGCCAACTTTGCATCCCAAAATGCAAAAGCGGCAGTCATGGAAGTATCCTCGCATGGCCTAGATCAAGGGCGAGTTAATGGCGTTGATTTTGATATTGCAGTTCTGACTAACTTAAGTCGGGACCATCTGGATTATCACCAAACGATGGAAGCTTACGCTGATGCGAAGCAAGCCTTGTTTGCGTGGCCTAGTTTGGCTTGTGCCGTTGTAAATGCAGATGACTCATTTGGCAAAGAAGTAGCAGCCAAGCTAATGACTCAGCATAAACCGCTACTCACCTATGGCCTAGATGCTGGAGATGTGCGTGGGAGTGATTTGCAACTGCAACAACAAGGGATAAGCATGATGGTAACAACCCCACAAGGTGTTGCTCAGGTCAGTGCGCCAGTGCTGGGACGTTTTAATGCCTATAATCTGTTAGCAGTATTGGCGACATTACTGGCCTTAGATATTAGTCTAGCGGACGCAGTTGCAGTTATTAAAAAAATCAAACCTGTGCTTGGACGTATGCAGCAATTAGGGGGCGCAGAATTACCATTGGTGGTGATTGATTATGCCCATACACCAGATGCTTTAGAAAAAGTATTAGCCACGCTACGTGAGCAAATGGAACCCAGCAGCAAGCTTATCTGTGTATTTGGTTGTGGTGGTGAGCGTGATACAGGTAAGCGCCCACTGATGGGTGCCATTGCTACTGCGTTAGCTGATGAAGTCATCGTCACTGCAGATAATCCACGTAACGAAGACTCAGCATCCATCATTCATCAGATTGTGACGGGCTTAAATGGCTTTTATCGGATTGAGCTAGACCGAAATGCAGCTATTCATTTGGGGGTAGCCACGGCGCATGCCGGGGATATCGTTCTAGTGGCGGGTAAGGGGCATGAGGATTATCAAGAAATCGCAGGTGTAAAGCTTCCATTTAGTGATGTTGCAGTCGCGAAAATGGCACTTGCGCAGTACAAACCAGCAAGCGTGGTGGGAGTGCTGCAATGATGTTATCCATAGCAGCTAACACTACGCAAGCTAAGTTAATTGGCGCTGACGCCATTTTCAGTACAGTTGGTATAGATAGTCGTCATGTGGTACCTGGGCAATTGTTTGTGGCATTAAAAGGTGAGCATTTTGATGGACATGATTTTGCTCAGCAAGCCATTGCAGAGGGCGCAGTAGCCGTACTTGTTAATCATGAAATTCAAGGCGCTACACCAGCGCTAGTGGTGAAAGATACTTATCAAGCGCTAGGCGAACTAGCGGCCTATCAACGTAGCCAAATGAATCTTCCGTTGGTGGCAATTACTGGTAGCAATGGCAAAACCACAGTAAAAGAAATGCTTGCATCAATATTAAGAGCCTCTTGCCAACATCCAGAACAAGTGCTCGCCACACAGGGTAACCTTAATAATCATATTGGTCTGCCACTGACTTTACTTAAACTGCAGCCTCAACATCGTTATGCAGTTGCTGAAATGGGTATGAACCATAGCGGTGAAATCAGTTACCTAAGCCATATTGCTAAACCTAATGTTGCCGTCATTAACAATGCAGCCAGTGCGCATATTGGTGAATTGGGATCATTGCTAGCGATAGCGAATGCCAAAGCCGAAATATTTGACGGACTTGCCGCTGACGGCGTGGCGATAATTAACGTGGATGATGATTTTGCTCCGCTATGGAAAGCTGCTGCTACCAGTCACAAAGTAATTAGTTTTGGGCTGAAAAATAAGGCCGATGTAAGTGCGTACTATCGCCTAGAAGCTAATGCTAGCCTTCTTGAAATCAAAATACCAGATGTTGAGTTTGAAGTGAATTTGCCAGTGCCCGGTCTGCACAATGTAAGCAATGCTTTAGCTGCTACTGCAGCTGCCCTAGCGTTAGGGATAACGCAAACGGCAATCGTCCAAGGCTTAGAAAATTACATGGGTGTTCCAGGTCGTTTGCAACATTTCACAGGCCTTAACGGCGCCCTGGTGATTGATGATAGCTATAACGCCAACCCCGCCTCTATGAAGGCTGCCATCGATGTTTTGACGGTGCAGATGGGCGAGAAAATATTGGTGTTAGGTGATATGGGTGAAATGGGCGATGGCGCTGACGCGCTGCATGCCGATATTGGCCGCTACGCTAAAGCCGTTGGCATTAACACCTTACTTACCTTAGGTACGTTAAGCGCACATATAACACAGGCCTTTGGTAGCGGTGCGCGTCATTTTGCATCGGCTGAAGATTTAAGTGCAGATTTGGTGACGCACATGACAGCAAATACTGCGGTTTTGGTCAAAGGGTCACGCTTTATGAAGATGGAGCGAATTGTTAAAGCCATCACAATGACCCATGACAAACAAAATAATGGAGGGCATTAAATGTTACTTGCACTAGCACAATGGCTGGCCCACGATATTCGTGGTTTTCATGTGTTTAATTACATTACCTTGCGCGCGGTGCTGGCTACGTTGACAGCGCTGACTATTTCTTTTGTAGTCGGTCCCACTTTAATTCGCAAGCTAACTCACTACAAAGTGGGGCAATCGGTACGTGATGATGGGCCACAAACACACTTGATCAAAGCAGGCACCCCCACGATGGGTGGCGCGCTAATCTTGGTCGCCATTGCGATATCTACACTGCTATGGGCAGACTTAAGTAATAAGTTCGTTTGGGTAGTGTTATTTACGACTTTAGGATTTGGCATTATTGGTTGGGTGGATGATTGGCGCAAAGTAGTTCACCGCAACCCCAAAGGATTGTCTGCAAAAGAGAAGTACTTTTGGCAGTCTGTAGTTGGATTTAGTGTGGCGTTATTTTTGCAACACACCGCATCGACACCAGCCGAGACCACACTATTGATTCCGTTCTTTAAGAGTTTAGCCATTCCACTTAGTGCGTTTGGGTTTATCGTCCTGACTTATTTAGTGGTGGTCGGTAGTAGTAATGCGGTCAATCTGACCGATGGTCTAGATGGTTTGGCGATTATGCCAACTGTCATGGTGGCGGGCGCATTGGCATTATTCGCTTATGTCACTGGCCACTTTTACTTTTCTAAGTATTTGGGGATACCGTTTGTGCCTGGTGTAGGAGAGTTGGCTGTATTTTGCTCTGCCATGGTAGGGGCCGGATTAGGATTTTTGTGGTTCAACGCCTATCCAGCTGAAGTATTTATGGGTGACGTCGGCGCATTAGCATTAGGCGCGGCCTTAGGCATTGTCGCAGTCATCGTGCGTCAGGAAATCGTGCTGTTCATCATGGGTGGGGTGTTTGTGATTGAAACCTTCTCAGTTGCAGCGCAGGTGATTTATTTTAAATATACCAAGAAACGTTATGGGGTTGGCCGACGTATATTTTTAATGGCGCCACTACATCACCATTATGAACAAAAAGGCTGGAAAGAAACGCAGGTCGTAGTGCGTTTTTGGATCATTAGCATGATGCTAGTGTTGGTGGGATTGTCCACTTTGAAATTAAGATAAGACAAAAACTGATGCCTATAGCGCTTAAAAATAAACGTGTGCTTGTACTGGGACTGGGTGAAACCGGGCTCTCTGCATTACGTTGGCTCAGCACACAAGGTGCAGTAGTATCAGTTGCCGATAGCCGCGAGCATCCACCGTCAATGGCAGAAGTGCAAGTACAGTATCCGCAAGTCAGCATTTATAGTGGCGCTTTCCAAGAAAGTACGTTTGCCAACGTTGATTTAATTGTAGTGAGTCCAGGTGTCGCTTTATCAGAACCACAAATTCAGGCATCAATACAGCGTGGTATTAGCGTGGTTGGTGATGTGGAGCTGTTTGCGCAATATCGCCCAAGCAGCGCAAAATTAATCGCAATCACTGGCGCTAACGGAAAAACAACTGTGACCTCATTAGTAGGTGAAATGTGTAAAGCTGCTGGTTTAAAAACTATCGTTGCAGGCAACATAGGATTACCAGTATTAGAAGCTTTGGCCTTAGATACCCCTGATGTTTACGTGCTTGAATTGTCTAGCTTTCAATTGGAAACCACTACGAGCTTGCAAATTGATGCAGCCACCATGCTTAATTTGTCTGAAGATCACATGGATCGATATGCCAGTCTGCAGGATTACGCTATTGCTAAAGCCCATATTTTTTACCAAGCAAAACTACAAGTGCTAAACCGTGATGACGCTTGGAGCATGATGATGGCAAGACCAAAATTAGCGCAAGTGACATTCGGTTTATCCGACGATGATGCTGATGCGCAAAGTTTTGGTTTGCGTCAGGTGTCTGGTGAAACATGGTTAGTTGAGGGCAAAAAAGAGCTTATTAATATGCAGGATCTGAAAATTGCTGGCTTACATAACGCGGCGAATGCATTAGCTGCAGTAGCGCTTTGTCGAGGTATAGGCTTAGATTATGTGCCGATAATTCAAACGCTTTATAACTTCAAAGGCTTGCCACACCGGGTTGAGTGGGTCGCTAATATTAATGAAGTAGATTATTACGATGATTCTAAAGGCACTAATGTTGGCGCTACCTGTGCTGCCATTGCTGGCCTTTATAAAAAGGGCCAACCACAAAAAGTGGTGCTGATTGCTGGCGGGGAAGGTAAGGGTCAAGATTTCACACCATTACAAGCCGCGGTGGCAAGTAATGGGCGTGCAGTAGTATTGATCGGCCGTGATGCGGGCATCATCGAAGCAGCACTCATTGCTGTTGAGGTGCCTATCTACCGCGCGGCAGATATGGGCGAAGCCGTCACCATCGCGAAGAAAATGGCTCGCCCTGGCGACGCGGTGTTGCTATCTCCAGCTTGTGCCAGTTTTGATATGTTTAAAAATTATGAGCATAGAGCTGCGGTGTTTGTGAGTTGTGTGCATGGTTTGCAGGAGGCTGCATGATTACCAACATACTTAATCGTGAGCGCATCAATTCTTCACCTTATGATCAAGGCCTCCTATGGACGGTACTTATATTGTTGGGCATTGGCTTGGTGATGGTGTATTCGGCCTCAATTGCAATTGCAGAAGCAGATAAAGCGGTGGGCCATAACAGTCACTATTACTTAGTGCGTCAGGCCATATTTATCGTGATCAGTTTGTCAGCAGCGCTAGTGGTGTTCAACATCCCAATCTCTTGGTGGCAAAAAATGGCGCCCTACTTATTCTTATTTGGCTTAGCGTTATTAGTATTGGTGCTCATTCCAGGTATCGGCCGTGTCGTAGGAGGTAGCCGTCGTTGGTTGTCATTGTTCGTGATCAACTTGCAGCCCTCAGAACTAATGAAGCTTTTTTCCGCCATGTATGTGGCTGATTACACCGTACGCAAAGCTGCGTTAATGAATAGTTTTACACGGGGCTTCTTGCCAATGTTGGTGGTGATGCTATTGGTAGGTGGTTTGTTGCTACGTGAACCTGATTTCGGCGCCTTTGCCGTGATTGCAGCGATTTCAATTTCTATACTGTGGCTAGGTGGCATTAATGGCCGTATCTTTGCTGGGCTACTCGTGTTGTTGGTAGTCGGATTCATTTTCCTGATTTGGAGTTCACCATACCGATTAGAACGCGTGATTGGCTTTATGGACCCGTGGGCTGATCCATATGGAAAAGGGTATCAGTTGTCGCATGCTCTGATTGCTTTTGGTCGCGGCGAGTGGTTTGGTGTGGGTTTAGGTGCCAGTGTTGAAAAACTACTATATTTACCAGAGGCACATACCGACTTCTTATTGGCGGTAATCGCTGAAGAGCTTGGATTTATTGGCGTGTTGGCAGTAGTTGGTTTATTTGTATGGATCGTTCTGCGCTCCTTTGCGATTGCCAAAGAAGCGATAGCCAATGAACGATATTTTGCGGCCCTGTTATCCCAAGGCTTAGGCGTATGGATAGGCGTGCAAGGCATTATTAATATGGGCGTCAATATGGGTGTGTTGCCGACCAAGGGGTTGACATTACCTTTATTGTCGTTTGGAGGCAGTGGTATTTTAGCCAACTGCATAGGCATGGCAATATTAATGCGCATCGACTTTGAAAATAGACGTTTACAAAAAGGCATCCCGGCATGACCGCGACCACTAAAACTTTATTAGTGATGGCCGGTGGAACTGGCGGACATGTCTACCCAGCAATGGCTGTGGCTGATCATTTGCAAGCTAAGGGCTGGAATATTGTTTGGTTATGCACCGTAGGTGGTATGGAAAACCGTTTATTAGCCAATAAAAATTACCAAAAAGCAATGATGACCATGCGTGGCGTGCGAGGTAAAGGTTTAATGGGCTGGTTATTGCTACCAATAAAATTAAGTCTTGCCTTGGCTCAGGCGTACTCGGCTATTGCAAAATTTAAACCAAATCTTGTGCTTGGCATGGGAGGTTTTGCGGCTTTCCCTGGTGGATTGATGGCCTATATTATGAGAAAGCCTTTGCTGATTCATGAACAAAACTCTGTGGCAGGATTAACAAATAAGACCTTGTCTCATTTTGCCAGTCGGGTGTTATCGGCGTTTCCAGCTGCATTTGGCACAAAGGCCACGCTGGTAGGTAATCCAGTACGTACAGAGATTACACAAGTGGTTGCACCAGAAGCCAGAATGCAAACACGAAGTGGACCGCTACGCCTGTTAGTCGTCGGCGGCAGTTTGGGTGCGCAAGCCTTAAACCAGGTACTCCCAACAGCATTAGCAACCATAGCGATGGCGCAACGTCCGCAAGTTGTGCACCAAGCCGGTGAAAAACATATCAATTCATTAAAAGCGCAATACGAACAAGCTGGCGTAAAAGCAGAGGCCATGGCCTATATTGAGGATATGGCCGCCATGTATAGCTGGGCTGATGTTGTGATTTGCCGTGCGGGGGCATTGACCATCGCCGAATTGTCAGCGGCCGGTGTGGCTAGTGTATTGGTGCCGTTCCCATATGCCGTGGATGACCACCAAACAACTAATGCCCGTTATTTAGCAGATGCAGACGCAGCCATATTGGTCTCGCAATCTACATTTACAGCCGACAAAATTGCAGGATTAATTCAAAACTTAAGCCGTGAGCAATGTTTAAGCATGGCTATTAAAGCGCGCGCTTTAGGTAAACCTGAAGCGACTGCATCGGTAGCCAATATTTGTATGGAGCTTGCCGCATGAAACATAAAGTAAAAAATATTCATTTCATTGGCATTGCTGGCTCTGGCATGAGCGGTATAGCAGAAGTGTTACTGAATCTAGACTTTAGCGTCAGCGGCTCAGACTTGCTCGTTAATGCTACGACCAAACGTCTAACGGATTTTGGCGCAACCGTGTATCAAGGGCATGCCGCAGAAAATCTAGGTGCTGCCGATGTGGTAGTAGTCTCTAGTGCAGTCAATGAGCAAAATCCAGAAGTGATTGCTGCACGCCAAAAAAATATTCCAGTGGTACCGCGTGCGCTAATGCTCGCTGAATTGATGCGTTTCAGACAGGGCATTGCAGTCGCTGGCACGCATGGAAAAACAACGACCACCAGCTTAATTGCCAGCATTTTGGCCGAAGCAGGGATGGATCCAACATTTGTCATTGGTGGCAAGTTGGAAGCGGCTAACGCCAACGCTAAGTTAGGTACAGGTGAATATATTGTGGCTGAGGCTGATGAATCTGATGCTTCATTCTTGCACCTAACGCCCGTGATGGCGGTGGTGACCAATATCGATCAAGACCATATGGAAACCTATGAGCATAGCTTCGATAAACTCAAAAGCGCTTTTGTAGAATTTTTACAGCAATTGCCATTTTGGGGTATGGCTGTGGTTTGTATAGATGACGCTAATATTCGTGAGATTTTACCGCGGGTGACTAAGCCTGTTATGACCTATGGTTTTAGTGAAGATGCGCGTATACGCGCCAAGAATGTACGTGCTGATGATGGAAAAATGCACTTTACGGTGCAGAGAATTAATGGCGTGACCACCGAATTCGATGTGACGCTAAATCTGCCAGGTAATCACTACGTATTAAATGCGTTAGCGGCGATTGCGATTGCCAGTGAACTGAATGTACCTGACGTTGCAATCATTAAGGCTTTAAAAGAATTCAAAGGTGTGGGTCGCCGCTTTGAGCGTTATGGTGAAGTTGCCGCCAAGAATGGCGGTAGTTTCACCCTGATTGATGATTACGGACATCATCCAGTTGAAATACAAGCGGTCATTGCCGCCGCACGTGCGGCATTCCCAGAACGCCGTTTAGTGCTTGCGTTCCAACCCCACCGCTATACACGAACTCGTGACTGCTTTGAAGATTTTGTTCATGTGATCTCCAGTGCCGATGCAGTCGTACTTACCGAAGTTTATGCCGCGGGAGAAGCGCCGATAGTGGCTGCTGATACGCGATCACTGATTCGTGCGATTCGTGTGGCAGGCAAAGTGGAGCCTCTTTTTGTAGAAAGCACGGACGGTTTGCCACAGGCTATTTTAGGCCTAGCGCAGAACCATGATGTGGTCATTGTTATGGGTGCGGGTTCTATCGGCCAGGTGGCGAGCCAAACTAAATGTTTAGCTGACACCATAGACAGAGTAAGGCTCAATTGATGATGAACGCTGTTCAAAACGAAATTGGAAAACTGTTGTTTAACGAGCCTATGGCGCGCTATACCAGTTGGCGCGTAGGCGGCAAGGCTGATCGTCTATATATCCCGTCAAGCTTGGATGATCTATGCAGGTTCTTGGTAGGTGTATCGATGAATGAACCTATTTATTTTATAGGCTTAGGTTCTAATCTTCTCGTACGTGATGGTGGCATTCGCGGCACGGTAATCCTAATGCATAACGTACTGACTGAATTAAGAATGGAAGCTGGCCTAGTGTATGTGGAGGCTGGGGTGACCTGCGCCAAGCTGGCTAAATTCTGCGCTAAAGAAGCGAAAGAAGGAGCTGAATTTTTTGCAGGGATTCCCGGCACGCTTGGCGGAGCACTGGCCATGAACGCAGGTTGTTATGGCGGCGAAACTTGGGGTGTGGTGAGCCGCGTGGTGACTGTAGACAGACAAGGCCAACTGCATACGCGTGAGGCGTCGGAATTTAAAGCCAGTTACCGGCACGTCGATATGCCAGTAGCAAGCGAATGGTTTGTAGGCGCATGGCTAAAGTTAGGTGCTGGAGGAGCGCATGAAGCCACACAAAAGATTAAAGATTTATTGGCAAGACGCTTAGCTTCGCAGCCACTAAATTTACCGAATGCAGGGTCTACCTTTAGAAACCCAGTGGGAGATCATGCAGCCAGACTAATCGAAGCGAGCGGATTAAAGGGTTACCTGATAGGAGGCGCACAAGTTTCAGAAAAGCATGCCAATTTTATTGTGAATATCGGCGAAGCTAATGCACTCGATATTGAGTTGTTAATTAAACATATGCGTGAAACCGTATTGGCAAAATTTGGTGTGGCCTTGCAGCAAGAAGTGAAAGTGATTGGTGAATATGAAGTTAGATAAAAAATTCGGGAAAGTCGCGGTATTGATGGGCGGTCGCTCAGGCGAGCGCGAAGTCTCGCTTAAAAGTGGGGCTGCTGTGCTACGCGCATTGCAGGTACAAGGCGTAGATGCGCACGGTTTTGATCCGCGTGAGCAACCACTGCATGACTTGGAGAGTTTTGATCGCGTATTTATTAATCTGCATGGTCGTTTTGGTGAGGATGGTTGTATTCAAGGCGCGTTGGAGATGTTGGAAATTCCTTATACCGGAAGTGGTGTGATGGCCTCAGCTATTGGTATGGATAAATGGCGCACCAAGTTGTTGTGGCGGGCTTTAAATATTGTGACCCCTGATTTTGAATTGGTCACGGCTAATAGTAATTTTGCGGCAATAGAAGCCAAAATAGGTTTACCGATGTTTGTGAAGCCAGCCAATGAAGGCTCTAGCATCGGTATTAGCAAGGTTAAGGAAGTGGGTGGTTTAAAAGCGGCTTATGAGTTGGCGGCTCAGGCTGATCCTTTGGTGATAGCTGAAGCATTCGTCGGCGGTGGAGAATATACGGTTGGCATTATTGGCGATGGTGCTGATGGTTATAGTGCGCTACCAATTATTCGTATTGTGCCTAAAAATGAGTTTTATGATTTTGAAGCCAAATACTTGCGTAATGACACTGAGTACTTATGTCCATGCGGACTAAGTGCTGAAAAAGAAGTTGAAATACAACAGCAAGCTTTGCAAGCATTTAGTGCGGTAGGTTGCAAAGGTTGGGGTCGAGTGGATTTCTTAATGGATGAAGCTGGGCAACATTATTTCTTGGAAATTAATACTAGCCCAGGTATGACTGATCATAGCCTAGTGCCAATGGCGGCTAAAGCTGCAGGCATCTGTTTTGAAGAATTAGTAGTACGTATTCTGGAGTTGGCTGATGTGGGATAAGCCTCGATTATTGAATTGGGTCGCCAATTTTCTATTTGCCCTGTGTGTGTTGGGTATGCTTTATGCGGCGCTATTCGCCGTGGTGCATTTACCTATTTTCCCGTTACGTGAAGTGAAGGTGGAAGGGCAATTAAATCATGTCAGCCGTGAGCAGATTCAGTTAATTGTAGCTAAACATTTAAAAGGTAATTTCTTCACCTTAGATTTGATTAAAGCGCGTGATGCATTTCAGAAGTTACCGTGGGCACGTAATGTCAGTCTCCGAAGACGTTGGCCAGATAAGTTGGAAGTGTCAATTGAAGAGCATCAAGCGTTGGCGCGGTGGGGCAGCATTGCCTTAGTGAACACGCATGGCGAATTATTTCATGCCGCCTCTGGTAGTGACTTACCGATATTTTATGGACCCGGAGATGGTGTGATTGAAGTGGCTTCGCAATACGCAGAATTTAGTAAAGCCTTGAAGTTGGCAAACTTAGAGATTAGTAGCCTAGCACTGACCCCGAGGCGCGCATGGCAGGTGACCACAAGTAATGGCATGGTGATGGAATTAGGTCGTGTTGAAATGCAGCTTAGATTAGAGAGATTTGCTGATGTGTACATCACCACCATCGCAGCATTAAATAAGAAAATTAGCTACGCAGATTTACGTTACCCCAATGGTTTTGCCGTACGCAGACCAACGGAAGCAATGAAAAGCAGTGATAAGAAAACAAGTAATACCACCAAAAAACAAGCCGTGAGCTAACCGCGGAGGGAGCAAGCAATGAGTAGAGTTAAAGAAGATAAAAATTTAATAGTTGGACTAGATATCGGCACCTCAAAGATTGTCGCTATTGTCGCTGAATTGCAGCCTGAGGGGACGCTAAAGGTCATCGGGTTAGGGCAGCACAGTTCTCGCGGCCTTAAAAAAGGGGTGGTGATCAACATTGAGTCGACGATGCAATCAATACAGCGAGCCCTAGAAGAGGCTGAGCTGATGGCGGATTGCAAAATTAATAACGTGTATACCGGTATCGCTGGTAGTCATATTAAGAGCCTGAACTCACATGGCATGGTCAAAATTAAAGATGCAGAAGTGTCGCAAATGGATGTGGACCGCGTAATCGAAACAGCGCGAGCGATTGCCCTACCAGCCGATCAGCAAATCCTGCATATTTTGACTCAAGAATTTATTATCGATGGACAGGAAGACGTGCGCGAGCCACTAGGGATGAGTGGCATGAAACTTGAAGTTAAAGTGCATATCGTCACAGGAGCCGTAGCGGCTGCTCAAAATATAGTGAAGTGCATTAAGCGCTGCGGTATTGAGGTGAGTGATCTGATACTTCAGCCTTTGGCATCTAGTCTTGCGGTATTGACGGATGATGAAAAAGAATTAGGTGTCTGCTTGGTGGATATCGGTGGAGGTACGACAGATATTGCAGTATTCAAGCAAGGCGCCATTCGCCATACCGCAGTGGTGCCCATTGCTGGAGATCAAATGACAAATGATGTGGCGGTGGCATTTCGTACGCCAACCCAGTCAGCTGAAGAGATCAAAATTAAACATGGTTGCGCACTTCGCCAATTAGCTGATCCGCGTGAAGTCGTTGAAGTGCCAGGCGTTGATGGTCGTGAACCACGCCAGTTATTGGTGCAGACCTTAGCTGAAGTATTAGAACCACGTGTTGTTGAGCTATATGAGATGGTGCTGAATGAATTGCGTCGTAGTGGTATGGAAGAAATGATTGCTTCTGGCATTGTTATAACCGGAGGCTCCGCCATGATGCGCGGGATGGTTGAACTGGGCGAAGAAATTTTTCATATGCCGGTGCGACTTGGTATGCCTAGATACGTAGGTGGATTGTCAGAAGTAGTGAGTAATCCACGCTATGCCACTGCGGTGGGCTTGGTGTTAATGGGGAAACAACAATTAGAGCGTCATTTAAGCGGGCAAATGGAATCAAATTCCTTTGCACGCATTATGGATAAGATGAAAAGTTGGTTTCAAGGTAATTTCTAAGTAGTTATTTAGGAGTTTGTGGTTGGCAGAGGTTGTTGGTTTAGAGATCTTTAGTAGGAAGTTGCGAGCATCAACTAAATACTATCGCTAAAGGCCAGCAACTATATTTAGGTAATTTAAAAAGAGGAGTTACATTATGTTTGAAATTATGGAAAAAAATTCGCAGGAAGCCGTTATTAAAGTGATTGGTGTAGGTGGTTGCGGTGGAAATGCCGTAGCACACATGATAGAAAAAAGTGTAGGTGGAGTAGAGTTCATTTGCGCTAATACCGATATGCAGGCTTTGAAAAAGAGCCAAGCCAAAACTATCTTGCAAATGGGCGAAGCCATGACAAGAGGTTTGGGAGCTGGAGCAAAGCCAGAAGTGGGTCGTGATGCGGCTTTAGAAGATCGCGATGCCATTGCAGAGTTGATTGAAGGCGCTGATATGCTATTTATTACCGCAGGTATGGGCGGTGGTACGGGTACAGGTGCAGCGCCAGTGATTGCACAAATCGCGAAAGAGATGGGAATTTTGACCGTAGCCGTAGTCACTAAACCATTTGCATTTGAAGGTAAACGCACCAAAGTTGCAGTCGATGGTTTAGAAGAGTTGTCTAAACACGTGGACTCTTTGATCGTGATTCCTAATGAAAAGTTAATGGAAGTTTTAGGCGAAGACGTTCCGTTTTTAGAGGCATTTAGAGCAGCCAATGATGTATTACATAACGCAGTTTCTGGCATTGCTGAAATCATTAATTGTGCAGGTACTGTGAACGTTGACTTTGCCGATGTTCGCACTGTGATGAGTGAAATGGGGATGGCTATGATGGGTTCGGCTTTAGCTACTGGCCCAGATCGTGCACGAATCGCTGCCGAACAAGCTGTTGCTAGTCCATTGCTAGAAGATGTTAATCTAGCAAATGCACGTGGTGTATTGGTCAATATCACTACTTCTAGCTCATTCAAAATGAAAGAGTACTATGATGTGATGAACACGATTAAAGCCTTCACTGCGGAAGATGCTACCGTTATTGTTGGCAATGTATTTGATGAGTCTATGGGTGATGGATTACGCGTTACGATGGTTGCAACTGGTTTAACTGGAATGACACGTCGTACACAAAAGCCAGTATTAGTGCCGCAACAGATCGTTCGTGATGGCACTACTAATCAGCCTATGTTTGTCGGTGGTGGTAGCATGATGGAGGATGAAACGCCTGCAGTATTCACACCAAACAATCGTCGTGCCCAAGTGGAAGCGATGAAAATGTCTGGTGTAGAAGAGTATGATATTCCTGCATTTTTACGTAAACAAGCAGATTAAATAGCGACATATTTAATTAAATACAATACAGAGGTGGCTTGCCATGTGCAGGCGAAGGTGGCGTTGTTACTGGCCATTGTCTCGGTAATCATGCTAATATATGATTGATTACTAAGGGAATTTAACCGCTTAAGTTTATATTTAGTTAAAATAAAATGCGAGCACCATGCTCATAGTGCATGCATTTAAGCTGTTTAGACTGATGGTTTTAATACGGGAGTTTGTAAACATTGATGTTAAAGCAACGTACATTAAAAAAAGCGATTAGCGCCACCGGCGTTGGTTTGCATAACGGCGAAAAGGTTACTCTTACCCTACGCCCAGCTGCAGTCGACACTGGCATCGTTTTCAAGCGGGTTGATCTGCCTCAACCTAATGAAATCTTGGCGACTCCTAGTGCAGTGCACGACACCCGTATGTGTTCTGCACTAGAAGCTAATGGCGTGCGCGTTGCTACCGTTGAACACATCATGTCGGCGCTTGCTGGCTTAGGTGTTGACAACGTCTATATTGATATTGATGCGGCTGAAATACCCATCATGGATGGTAGCTCAGGTCCCTTTGTATTTTTACTACAAGAAGCAGGTCTGCTGGAGCAAGCCGCAGCTAAGAAATTTATACGAGTTAAAAAAGTTGTAGAAGTCGTTGAGGGCGATAAATGGGTACGTTTTGAGCCATATCATGGCTTCAAAGTAGACTTTACTATTGATTTTAACCATCCTGTTTTTGAACAGTCTGGCAATAATGTAAAGATAGATTTTGCTGTTGATTCTTATATTAAAGAAATTAGTCGTGCGCGTACTTTTGGCTTTATGCACGAAGTAGAATATTTGAGGTCTAATGGATTGGCGCGCGGTGGAAGTTTAGATAACGCCATCGTTTTAGATGAATATCGTGTGCTCAACACAGATGGTCTGCGTTACGACGATGAGTTTGTTAAACACAAAGCACTTGATGCAATTGGTGATTTATATATGTTAGGCCACCCGATTTTAGGTGCCTTTCAAGCCTATAAATCAGGCCATGCCTTGAATAACAAATTACTACGCGCGTTGTTAGCTGATGCTGAGGCATGGGAATACATTACTTTTGATAAAGCGGAAGATGCACCTAGCGAGTTTTTAGCGCAGAATGAGCACTTGAAGCCACAGCCTAGCTACTAAACTGCTACTCAAGTTACCGACGTTATTGATCGGCTAATGTTGTTAAGGAAAAATGGCGTATTATGTTAATCATTCGCCTTATACTAGTCTTACTGGTTATTGCAGCGATGCTATTGCTGGGGTTGTACTTGCTATATGAAGATAAGAAATATCTGCTTTACTTCAAAAAAACACTCACGTACGGCTTGTTTTTGCTGTTCTTCCTCGTCGTACTTTTTATGCTACGCCGTCTACTCTAATATTTAAGCATTTATGTTTAGCCTAAGCATCCTTACTAGAAAACTACACCTAAGTTTCCACATACTAGGCCTCATCATTAGCGTGGCCATTGGGTTATTTTCGGGTCAAGCGTATGCCTTGTCGAATGAGACATTATTTCAGCATGCGCGTGATGCTTATGCAGTTAAGAATGAGACGGCTCTAACAGAAGATACCAAGCAGTTGCATGCGCAACAATACGTCTTAGCACCTTATGCCGACTATTGGTTGATGTTGCTTAAATTAGAGCAAGCACGTGATGAAGACGTACAGAACTTTTTAGCAAAATATATTGACCTGCCTTTTACTGAGCGTTTGCGCGGTGAATGGATGAAAAAGCTGGCTAAGCAAGGTAATTGGCAACCTTTCTTTGAAGAGTATGCGGATTTTCAGCGTGATGACGTGACGTTGCAGTGCTATGCCTTACTCGGCCATGCCCAAATTGGGGATGTTGATGTAACAGAGGCTAGTCGCAACTTATGGATGACGACGGTAGATTTACCATCAAACTGCAATGCCCTATTTGATTTATTGCAAAAAACTGGGGCACTGTCCACCGATGATATTTGGGCGCGTTTTAGGCTAGCATTACTCGATGGCAAGCCAAGTCTTGCTAGGGCTATCGCGAGCCGTTTAAACAATATTGATACCAATGAACTCAAGTGGCTGGAGATTGCTAACCAAACACCGCAGGTCATATTAGAAGTCCAAGCGAATGGTAAGCAAGGCAATAATAAAAAAGATGTAGATAAAGCGATGCTTAAAACGCGGTTTGGTAATGAGCTTTATCTATTTGCACTTGATCGCCTTGCGCGCACAAAATTAGAAGATGCGATTAGTCTCTACAGCACCTCACAAGGGCCATTGCCAGAGCGAGAACGTGCTTATGGTTGGGGGCGTATCGCATATCATGCGGCGCGCGCACATCATCCGCAGGCACTTGAATTTTATGCTTTGGCAGCTGGGGCTAATTTGGAAAAAGAACAACTCGCCTGGCAAGTGCGTGCTGCCCTACGCGCTGAAGACTGGCCTAGAGTATTAACAGCAATTGCTGCTATGCCTGCTAAGCAAATGGATGAAAGTAGTTGGCGTTATTGGAGGGCGCGCGCCTTAAAGGCGACAGCACCTAAAAATAGTAGCCAGCAAGTCGAGGCGAATGTACTGTTTAGTCGCTTATCTACAGAGCGGCATTATTATGGTTGGCTAGCAGCTGATGAGCTAGATTCGGCTTTAAGTAATGCAGAGCAAAATTATGTGTATAGTGAGCTTGAAGTCACAGCCGTTGCTAATCATCCAGCAATTAAGCGTGCGATAGAGTTTCAACGTTCGGACATGCGCTGGGAGGCGAAGTCAGAATGGGTATGGGCCACACGAAATTTTGATGATCAGCAGTTATTAGCTGCTGCTGAGTTTGCTTCGCGCCAGAAGTGGTATGACATTGCTATTAGCACTGCCGACAACACGCGTCAGTTGCATGATTATAAGTTGCGCTACCCAACCCCTTACCGCGATTTAATTCACACTTCGGCTAACAATGCGCAAGTGGACGAGGCTTGGGTGTATGGCTTAACGCGGCAAGAAAGCCGGTTTATGCACTATGCAAAATCCAATGTTGGGGCTTCTGGTCTGATGCAGTTGATGCCTGCCACAGCTAAATGGGCGGCGCATCGTATGGGCATGCACGGCTATCATGCGGATATGATTCATAATCTAGGTACCAATATAGACATTGGTACCTACTATATGCGTCACACATTAAATTTAATGGATGGACAAGTTGTGATGGCGACGGCAGCCTACAATGCAGGACCTAGCCGAGCAAAGCAATGGATGGCTAAACAGCCCTTAGAAGCCGCTATTTATATTGAAACTATCCCTTTTTTCGAAACTAGAAACTATGTGCAGAAAGTGATGGCCAACGCCAATTTCTATGCGCCGCGATTAGGTACTAAAATACAAACACTGAAATCACGTTTGGGAATCATTCCTGCCAGAGCGAAAGCTGAAATCATGACAGCGGAAATTGAATAATTTACATACAGGGCATTACATGCAATTAAAAGAAATATGTGTCATAGGCGGTTCAGGTTTTGTTGGTAGCGCAGTCGTTACAAAATTAGACGCGGCAGGTTATCAAGTTAAAGTGCTCACACGGAGACGTGAAGCGGCCAAGCATCTATTGCTGCTGCCTCATGTTGAAGTGTTGGAATGCAATATACTCGACAATGAAGCACTACGTAAGGGTATTAGCGGCTCAGATGCTGTTATTAACTTAATCGGCATTTTGCACCAAACTCGGCGAAGTAGTTTTGATTTGATGCACCATCAGTTTCCTGCTCGCCTAGCCAAAACCTGCATGGAACTAGGGATCACTCGCCTATTGCATATGAGTAGTTTGCGCGCAGGCAAACATGCGCCTAGTCAGTATTTGCGTTCTAAAGGCGCGGGTGAAGCGGCATTGTTAGCTTTGGTAGAAAAATCTCATTTATCAAAATTAAACCTGACCATATTTAAGCCATCAGTCATTTTTGGGCGTGGTGATCGTTTTATTAATCTCTTTGCCACCCTTATTAAAGTGATGCCGGTGTTGATGTTGGCAAAGCCTCAGGCTAAATTTCAACCTGTCTGGGTAGAAGATGTCGCAACGTGTTTTGTGCTTAGTCTGCAGAATCAAACTAGTTACGGACAAATATACGAATTGGCTGGCCCTAAGGTGTATACCTTTCGCGAGTTAGTCAAAGCGGTGATGACGACTTTAGGCATACATCGTCGGATTATAGGATTGAATGATTCTTTATCTTACATCCAAGCTGCCCTGATGGAACTCATGCCAGTTAAACTCATGTCACGCGACAATGTGCGCTCAATGGCTGTGGATAGCATTAGTAGCACACCATTTCCGGTAGTGTTTGGACTTGAACCAACTGCCTTGGAGGCAGTGATTCCTGATTACTTGGTCGATGCAAATACGCGTGGTGCTTACGATCGTTTTCGCAGTTTAGCCGCTAGATAAATCCCAATTCATGCAAACTTATTTAGTTGGCGGTGCAGTACGCGATGAGTTGCTTGGTTTCGCCGTGCAGGATAAGGACTATGTGGTGGTTGGCGCTACCCCAGAGGAGATGGAGTCTGCCGGCTACCGACCAGTAGGTAAAGACTTTCCAGTATTTTTGCATCCCCATACCCATGATGAGTACGCTTTAGCTCGGACTGAGCGCAAAACTGCCAAGGGTTACAAAGGATTTAGTGTGCATGCCTCTCCCGAGGTTACGTTGGAGCAAGATTTAGCTCGCAGAGATTTAACGATTAATGCAATTGCTAAGTCCAGTGAAGGTCAGTTGATTGATCCTTATCATGGATTGCGCGATATCCAATCTAAAACCCTGCGACATGTAAGTGAGGCCTTTGCAGAAGATCCGGTACGTATACTTCGCGCAGCTCGCTTCTCGGCACGTTTGTCTGAGTTTAGCGTAGCCCCAGAAACCATTGCATTAATGCAGCAAATGGTTGTAGCTGGAGAGGTGGATGCATTGGTCGCTGAGCGCGTTTGGCAGGAACTGGCAAAAGGCCTAATGGAGAGCCAGCCATCGCGTATGTTTGAGGTGTTGCGTGCTTGTGGTGCATTGCAAAAGATAATGCCAGAGCTAGATCGATTATGGGGAGTACCGCAACCGGAACAACATCATCCAGAGATTGATTGTGGTGTGCATGTGATGTTGGTCATTGATTACGCTGCTAGCCAACAGTATTCTTTAGCCGTACGTTTTGCCGCACTGTTGCACGATGTTGGTAAAGGGCTGACACCAACAGAGATATTGCCGCGACATATTGGCCATGAGCAACGTGGCGTTGATCTGGTCAAAACGCTCTGTTTAAGATTAAAAGTACCTAATGATTGTCGCGAACTTGCGCTGATAGTGACAAAATTCCATGGCAAGCTTTATCAAGCTCCATTGATGAAAGCACCAGCACTCCTTAATTTCTTAATTGAACTTGATGCCATACGCCAACCGTCTAGATTTAAAGATTTTCTGCAGGCTTGTGAAGCAGATGCTAGGGGGCGAACTGGAAAGGAGGCCTGCCAAACACCAGCAGCAGACTTAATGAAGAAAGCGTTAGAGGCGTCACTGAGTGTGAATGCTGGTGAGGTAGCTAGCGCGTATAGTGAACCTGAGAAAATCAAGCTGGCAGTGTATGCTGCCAGACTAGATGCACTTAATTTAGCATTATTCCCTTAGGATAGTAGCTTACTGAATGCCAAGTTTATATTGAATAAAATATTTGGCAATATAACCTACCATACCAAAAGACAGACCTAGGTAAAGTGCAAAAGTACCAAATTTACCAGCTTTAGATTCCCACGCTAAGTGGCCAATAATAAAAAGCATCAATAGCATTAGTCCAGCTATGCCATAAGTTGTGCCAAACTCGGCAATCTGCGCCTCTGTAAAACCTAATATTGTATTTTCCAAAAATCTTCTCCATTACTATTTTGTGAGGTGTTGTGGGCAGCACCCACCATAAATTCTGTTAGTTCAGACCGCGCTTAGTATTCAGGGTTCGAATTATTTTTCCCAAGTACGTGGTCCATATCAAAGTCTGATACTTAATGTGCATTAAGTAGCATATTGATTTGTTGTTGAATAAACTCCGATGGTTTACGTTTAAAGCCACTTTTTGCGAATTGCTGCCAGCGACCTGCCACGAAACATACCATTAAGTTCGCCTGTGCCTCTGCATCGCTTTGCGATTCGGATTGTGCTTTTGCAATGCGCAGGCTCTGCTTTAAGGTTACTTCTATACGATCATAAAGTTGGTTCATGCGTATTTGTAATCTTTCATCCTCGTTAACTAGTGCATCACCAATCAGCACGCGCGTCATACCAGGATTCTTTTCAGCAAACACTAATAGCATTGTAATGATGCGTTGGACTTGGCGAAGACCGTCAGTTTCTTCGCTGCTAATTTTATTAATTAAGCCAAAAATGGTTTCTTCAATAAATACAATCAGGCCTTCAAACATTTGCGCTTTATTAGCAAAATGTCTATACAGCGCAGCTTCACTAACATCCAGTCTAGCGGCAAGTAAGGCTGTAGTGATTTTCTCACGCTTAGGCGCTTCTAGCATTTTAGCGAGGGTTTCTAAGATCTGTTGCTTACGTTCTCCGGCCATACTCTTCCCCTTACATTGTTGCAGTCATTATAGCTTAAGGTGAGTAAGTGCTAACACTTTGTGTAATCGATAATCAACAAAATTTGGTTTTTTGAGCTCTTTTGATACCCATATGGTTTTCATGCCTAGACGTTTAGCTGTCATCAGCGCTGGCAAATTGTCTTCCAATAGGATGCAGTTTTGGGCCGGCGTCTTAATGGCTTTGAGTAGCATTTGAAAACCTCGTACTGAGGGTTTCGCATGAAAGCGCGCGGATTCAACGCTAAATACGAATTCAAAACAATCCCTAATACCTAGTATATCTAGCACGCGTAAAGCATAGTTACGTGGAGCGTTGGTAAAGATGACTTTGCGCCCAGTTAGATTTTTTAGCATATGGCGAAGCCCGCTAGCTTGCACGACCATTTCGGGTAGTTGTGGAAAGCTGTGGGTTTGCTCTAAAAAATGATAGGGGCAAAAGTAACTAGGATGCCCACTATGATGACGGATTAAGCCTTTAAGTGTTGCGCCATAAATGTGCCAGTAATGTTTGCGTAAACGATGGGCTTCACTTTCAGCTAAATCTAGGGACGCCATCATATATTCAGTCATGATTTGATTCATTACTGGGAAAATATGGGCTGAAGCATTGTGTAGCGTATCGTCTAAATCAAATATCCAAACTTTAGACATGTAGTTGTGCTTCAGGCTATTTAGCCTTAATCAACGTGCCTATACCTTCGTCGGTTAAAATTTCCAGCAATAGCGCATGTTCAACCCGTCCGTCAATAATATGAACAGTCTTCACGCCGCTACGTGCAGCATCCAATGCTGAACTGATTTTAGGTAACATGCCACCAGAAAGCGTACCGTCAGCGACTAGATCGTCAATCTGTTTTGGCGTTAACCCTGTCAGTAATTGACCATCTTTATCCAATACGCCAGGCGTGTTAGTAAGTAGTATTAATTTTTCTGCGCCTAAAATCTCTGCGAGTTTACCGGCCACTAAATCGGCATTTATATTGTAGGTCTCACCATCTTCACCCACGCCTATTGGTGCTACTACTGGAATAAAATCACCGCTATCCAAAAAATTAATAATGCTAGGATCTATAGATGTTATTTGCCCTACTTGGCCAATATCAATCATTTTGCTCGGATTGTCTTTATCTTCAATTAGTAGCTTATGTGCATGTATAAAATTTCCATCCTGACCAGTCAAGCCGACGGCTTTTCCGCCGTTCCGATTGATTAGGTTCACAATCTCTTTGTTCACCTGCCCACCTAGGACCATCTCCACCACATCCATGGTTTCGGCATCAGTGACACGCATGCCTTGAATAAACTCACCCTTTTTGCCAAGTTTATCTAGCATTTCATTGATTTGTGGACCGCCCCCATGCACTACAACGGGGTTCATGCCGACCAGTTTTAGCAGCACTACATCTTGAGCAAAACATTGTTTAAGATGGTCATCGGTCATAGCATTTCCGCCGTATTTAATCACGATGGTTTTATCAAAAAAGCGTTTGATATAAGGCAGAGCCTCTGCCAGGGTGTGCGCTTTTTGCGTTGCGGTAGTTATGTTCAGCATTAGGGTCTCTTCAATTGATGAAGTGTATCTAGGTTAGGTTTATGTCATTGTATCTAAAAAATCAAAGTGTTTTGATGAAAACCTTAGATTTGCGTTGAAAGTTATACAGCTTTTGTCTTTCCGCTGGTAGTTTTTCTACATTCTGCTCCATAAAACCACGTTCTATAAACCAGTGCTCGGTATGTGTGGTGAGGCAAAATAATTGTTTAAGACCTCTAGCTTTGGCCTCGTTGGCACAGAAATAGAACAACCTATCACCACGTCCGGCACCTCTAAATGCCGGGTCTATAGCTAAGCATGCAAATTCAGCAGTTTTTTCGGCAACAAATGGATACAGGGCAGCGCAACCGATGATGCGGTTCCCGTGCTCCAATACATAAAAATGCTCGATTTCCATTTCTATTCTCTCACGCCCGCGCCTTACTAGCACACCCTCTTCCTCTAGCGGTTCAATCAGCTTTAAGATGCCGCCGACATCATCTATATCAGCTTGACGCATGCTTTCTAGGCTAAGCTCGGTCACCATGGTGCCTATCCCGTCTAAGGTAAAGAGCTCTTGAATAATTGCACCGTCAATATGGCGGCTAATTAAATGCGTCCGCGCAACGCCATGTTCGCAGGCACGCACGGCGGCTGGCAAATAGTAGTTAATGTCTTCTGAGATGTTAATGGCTTGCTCACTTTTGGCCACAGACTCCAAAAGGTTTTTGGCTTTCTCTGCGGTCATTTCACGTAAGAGCTCACCGCGCAAATTATGCACTCCAGCACTATCCATTAAGAAAATCAACTTATCCGCATCTAGTGCAATGGCTGTGCTGACGGCGGCATCTTCCAAGCTAAGGTTGAATGCTGCCCCTGTGGGTGAATAGCCCAAAGGTGATAGCAATACCAATTCGCCGTCATCAAGCCGCTTTTGGATGCCTACGGCATCCACTCTTCTTACTTCACCGGTATGCTGCAAATCAACACCATCACGAATGCCTAGCGGTTTGGCAGTTATGAAGTTGCCACTAGCCACTCTAATGTCAGATCCAGCCATGGGAGAATTGACCAACCCCATGGAAAGTAAGGCTTCTATTTCAACCCGAATGGCGCCGTTAGCTTCTTTGACTGCCTCCATCGCTTGGTCATCAGTCACACGAAGGCCGTTAACAAATTTAGGGGTGATTTTATCTCGTTTTAAACGCCGCTCAATTTGCGGACGTGCCCCATGCACGAGTACGAGTCTAACTTCTAAGCTAGCGAGTAAATTAAGGTCATGGGATAATGCTACAAATTGCTTTTCATCGACCACTTCGCCACCAAATGCGATGACAAAAGTACGTCCTCCAAAGGCATGGATAAACGGGGTAGCTGAGCGAAACCATTGTACAAAGTCTTGCGCCTGAGGTTTGTTGCGAGAGAGGTCTTCACCAGAGGCCCCCGTAGCGAAACCAGTTCTATGTTCCGTACTGACCAATTCTGCTAATGCAACATCACTTTGGGCATATAGATAAGCGGGTGTGCAGCTTAACGCTTGTGCAATTTTCCGAAGCATCGCTTCGGAAGCGCCTAATTCACCTCTTTCTATGCGCGACAAATTACCCGCATCAGCACTAATGGCCTGCGCTAGGGTTTGTAATGTAATATTCAGCGACTTCCGCTGCTTGCGTATGGATAAACCGAGTGACATGGTTGAATTACCACCCTATAAAATGTAATATTTACATAATATTAAAACATTTATGTATTTAATGCAAATTATTATGCAGTACTTCCTTCCATCGGTAGGCGTTAATTAAAAATCACCCCATAAAGTCTGTAACGCAGCAATGGTGGCAAGCGCAGCTGTTTCTGTGCGCAATACCCGTCCGCCTAGCTGTATGGTTTGAAAGCCATGATGCAAGGATAAAGCGATTTCTTCATCGCTAAGTCCACCTTCGGCGCCGATGAGAAGGTAAATGTGTCCGCTAGGTTTGTTGAGACTTTTTAACTGTTGAGTGGCATCGGGCGCCAAAGTAATTTTGCAGTCATTGGCATGTAAATTTGTGGCTAGATGCGCAAATAAATGCACCATATTCAATGGGGCGCTGACCACGGGTACAATACTTCTGCCTGATTGCTCGCAGGCAGAGATGGCAATATTCTGCCAATGTTCTGTGCGTTTTTCTGCACGTTCAGCTGACAGCTTAACTAAGCTGCGCTGACTGGCGAACGGCTGTATAGCATTGACGCCGAGTTCAACGGCTTTTTGTATGGTGAAATCCATGCGATCGCCACTGGAAATGGCTTGCAGTAGTGTTATTTTTAGCGGTGATTCATTGAGGACTGCATACGCGTTCGTAATGTTGGCAAATACTGCATTTTTCTTCACGGCAGTGAGCGTACATTCGTAATTAAAGCCGTCACCATTAAATAAGGTCGCGTTGTCGCCCACCTCAAGCCGTAATGCACGCGTAGCGTGAGCGGCTGCGCTGTCTGATAGTTGAACTGTGGCGCCCAAAGCTAGTGGGGTGTTGGTATAAAAGCGCAGATTAGCCACAGATTTATCGTCTCTAAATGAAAGCAAAAGTGATAGTATAAAGACTGTGCTATAAAAAAACTAATCTGACTAAAGTCGGTGTAATGTAACGAGGAGCAGAAAATGGTGAGCTTAAACCCCCCAGTTTGTAATTTTGGTCAACGCGCTACTGATTTCAACTTGCTTGGTGTTGATGGTAATCGTTATAACTTAGCTAATAGCGTGGGTAAAAATGGATTGTTGGTGATGTTTATCAGCAATCACTGCCCTTACGTTAAAGCCATTAAGCCGAGGCTGGTGGCTGATTGCCATGAGCTGTTGCAATATGGCATCAAGACCATTGCTATTCAAAGTAATGACACTGAAAATTATCCTGATGATTCGTATGAAAGAATGCGGGAAGAGGCGAAGTTGTTTAATTTTTCATTTCCCTATGTGTTGGATGATACGCAAGAGGTGGCTAAAGCTTACGGAGCAGTTTGTACCCCAGATTTTTTTGGATTTAACGCCAAACTAGAGTTGCAATATCGTGGACGTTTTGATGCTGCTGGACGTGGTGAGCCACCAGTAGATAATCCACGAGACTTGTTTCATGCTATGAAGCGGATTGCAGAAACGCAAAAGGGGCCTCAACATCAAGCGCCAAGTATTGGTTGCAGTATTAAATGGTTTCCTCAAGAGTCAATTTAATCGGCATTCATGAACGCTGCACAAAAAAAACTAAAATGGGGCATTCTAGGCGCGGCGCGCGTTAATGAGCGCTTACTGCCAGCCATCATTGAAGCATCAAATGCTGAGTTAGTGGGTATTGCAAGTCGCCGTCCTGGCGCGGCTAAAGCGACCTTAGAAAAATATGCGCCAGGTTGTAGTGATGTGAATTGCTACGATGATTTGGATGCGTTACTTGCAGATACGCATGTGCAAGCTGTTTATTGCCCTATGGCCAATCAAGAGCATGTGCAATGGGCGCTAAAGGCAATCCATGCGGGTAAGCATGTATTAATTGAAAAACCTATGGCGCTGACCGTGGCTGACATTGAAACGATTGAGCAGGCAGCAATTAAAAACAAGGTCAAAGTGATGGAAGGTTTCATGTACCGCTTCCATCCTCAGCATTCCCGAGTCAAAGAAATAGTCGAATCAGGTTTGGTAGGAGATGTGTTGTCAGTTCGCGCCAGCTATTCGTTTTTAATGAAGCCGGCACGTATGTATCGTATTGCTAGCGGCTTTGAGCAGGGTGGCGGTGCTATGTGGGATATTGGGCCATATGCCATCCACTCCCTAAGGTGGTGCTTAGGTTTAATGAATAAACTTCAAAATACGCCATTTAGTGAACCTCAGTCAGTCATTGCCCACGCCAAATTTAACGAAGTAGGTGCGGATATAGTTACCAGCGGAGTCCTTGATTTTGGGTTGGATGCAGAAGGTCGTGCCAGATTCGGCCATTTTGATGTCAGCTTTGAGCGTTCACGAAAATCAGAATATGAAATTATCGGCACTAAAGGGTGGGTCAAATGCCACGCTGCTTGGGTATTTCAGAATGACACGCCTGTGATTAGTTGGGCGCTAGAAGATGGCACTTTTACTGAAGAGCGCTTCGCCCCTAGCAACCACTTTAATTTAGAAATTGAACATTTTAGTGATTGCGTTTTGAACGATAAGACACCGTTATTAGGTTTTGTGGATGCTAAAGCTAACTGCAAAGTCATCGCAGCGGTCCTAGAGTCAGCCAAGAATAATCGGTTGGTTCATATAGGCTAGGCTAGGCCATCTGGGTGATGCCAATATGGATGCTGCCCAAAATAAGCCAAATTCGTCAAATCATGTCAGCCCTGAAGGAGATTTACAGGCTAAGCACTTGCTGAAAAAGGGTATTTAAGCAATAATTTGACCTTTGTAAAAAAGCGGTTAAAAACTCGGCTTTTTTTAGAATTCAATCAAGGTTTTGTATGATTATCTATAAGACATGCCAAATGTCTGAGATGAATCGTTCAAGCCCCAGCTAATTATTAGGGAGAAATCAATGGCAACACGTAAAGATCTAGCCAACGCTATCCGTGCGTTATCGATGGATGCGGTACAAAAAGCAAACTCTGGCCACCCAGGCGCGCCTATGGGCATGGCAGAAATTGCAGAAGAGCTTTGGAATCACCATTTAAGCCACAATCCAAAAAACCCTAGCTGGGCAAACCGTGATCGCTTCGTGCTTTCTAATGGTCATGGTTCAATGTTGATCTACTCATTGTTGCATCTAACAGGTTATGCATTGCCGATGGATGAGCTTAAAACATTCCGTCAGTTGCATTCAAAATGTGCTGGTCACCCTGAGTATGGCTATGCCCCAGGCGTTGAAACAACAACTGGCCCATTAGGCCAAGGTATTGCCAACGGCGTAGGTTTTGCCATGGCTGAAAAATTACTTGCTGACCAATTCAATAAACAAGGCCATTTCGATGGTTTCAATCAAGCAATTGATTACAATATCGTTGACCACAACACTTACGTGTTCTTGGGTGACGGCTGTATGATGGAAGGTGTATCTCATGAAGCTTGTGCCTTAGCTGGTACTTGGGGCTTGGGTAAATTAACCGCATTCTGGGATGACAACGGTATTTCTATCGACGGTCACATTGAAGGTTGGTACACAGACGATACGGCTAAACGTTTTGAATCATACGGCTGGCACGTTCAATCTGTAGATGGTCACGATGTTGCTGCTATTGGTAAAGCAATTGAAGCAGCTAAAAAAGTTACAGACAAACCATCATTGATCTGCTGTAAAACGGTCATTGGTATGGGTTCACCAAACAAATCAGGTTCACATGATTGCCACGGTTCAGCATTAGGTTTAGAAGAAGTTGCTGCAACTCGCGCTAACATCGGTTGGGCACATGAGCCATTTGTCATTCCAGCTGACGTATATGCTGGTTGGGATGCGACTGACAAAGGTGCTGCTGCTGAAGCGGCTTGGAATGCTAAATTTGCAACCTATAAAGCAGCTTTCCCAGCTGACGCGGCAGAGTTCTCTCGTCGTATGGGCGGTGAATTGCCAGCTAACTGGAAGTCAGCTACTGATGCAATGATCGCTGCAACTAACGATAAAGCTGAAACTGTTGCAACACGTAAAGCTTCACAAAATGTAATCGGCGCGTTAGCACCTTTACTCCCTGAGTTCTTGGGTGGTTCAGCTGACTTAACCGGTTCTAACTTAACTTCATGCAGTAGCTTCGTGCATGTTGATGCGAAAAAACCAGGTAACTATATTTCATACGGCGTACGTGAATTTGGTATGTTTTCAATTATGAATGGTATGGCATTGCATGGTGGCTTAATACCATTCGGCGGTACATTCCATATGTTCTCAGACTATGCGAAAAGTGCACTACGTATGGCTGCATTGATGAAACAACGTACGATTGCTGTTTTGACGCATGACTCTATCGGTCAAGGTGAAGATGGTCCTACGCATCAACCAATTGAAAATACTTCTGGTTTGCGTTTAATTCCAAATATGGATGTATGGCGTCCAGGTAACTCAACTGAAACTGCTGTTGCTTGGGTAGCCGCGGTTGAGCGTAAAAATGGTCCATCTAGCTTAGTATTAAGCCGTCAAAATGTGCCAGGCATGAAACATGATGCTGCACAGTTTGATTTAATGCGTAAAGGTGGTTATGTGTTATCTGATGTATCAGGTAAAGCAGATGTGATTATTATTGCCAATGGTTCAGAACTTGAATTAGCAGTTAAAGCAGCTGCAGAGTTGAATGCAGCCGGTACTAAAGTACGCGTAGTTTCTATGCCTTCAACCAATGTATTTGATCGTCAAGATAAAGCTTATAAAGACAGTGTGTTAACAGTTGGCGTAAAACGCGTAGCGGTTGAAGCAGGTGTGACTGATTTCTGGCGTAAATATGTAGGTTTAGAAGGTGCTGTAGTTGGTATCGACACTTTCGGTGAATCTGCTCCTGGTGGCGTATTGTTGAAACACTTCGGCTTTACCGTTGAAAATGTAGTGGCGACTGTTAAATCTGTACTTTAATTTAATGGGCGCTGTATTTAATACAGCCAACTAGGCTGGCTTATTAAGGCACCCCAGATTGGGGTGCCTTAATTCTTTGCGCAGTCAGTTTTAATGTATGTTTTGATTTAATTGAAAAAACTTAGGAATGATCATGGCAATTCGAATCGCAATTAATGGTTATGGCCGTATTGG
>CAILXF010000032.1 GCA_903838125.1 uncultured Pseudomonadota bacterium
AATTAAATCAGATGAAGCCTTTGATACTGCACGTAACTGCCTAATGGATACTTTAGGTTGTGGCTTTGAAGCCTTAGACTACCCAGCCTGTGTCAAGTTATTAGGCCCAGTAGTATCTGGCACCATTGTGCCTAACGGCGCAAAGGTACCTGGCACCACTTTCCAGTTAGACCCAATTCTGGCGGCTTTTAATATAGGCGCCATGATACGTTGGTTAGACTTTAACGATACTTGGTTGGCAGCAGAATGGGGTCACCCATCCGACAATCTAGGAGGCATCTTGGCTACAGCGGACTACATTTCGCGCAAAAATGTTGCTGAAGGAAAAGCCGCACTTACGATTAAGGATGTGCTTACCGCAATGATTAAAGCGCATGAAATTCAAGGCGTACTCGCGCTAGAAAACAGTTTTAATCGTGTAGGTCTGGATCATGTAATTTTGGTAAAAATTGCTTCTACCGCAGTAGTCACTAAGTTATTGGGCGGTAACAAGGAAGATATTATTAATGCAGTTTCTAATGCCTTTGTTGATGGTCAAAGCTTACGTACTTACAGACACAGCCCAAATACAGGTTCACGAAAATCATGGGCAGCAGGTGACGCCACTTCACGCGCTGTACGTTTGGCATGGATGACCATGCAAGGTGAAATGGGCTATCCATCAGCCCTAACGGCTAAAACATGGGGCTTTTATGATGTGTTATTTAAAGGTAATAGCTTTAAATTCCAACGTCCATATGGCTCTTATGTAATGGAACAAGTGTTATTTAAAATCTCCTTTCCAGCGGAGTTTCATGCTCAAACCGCGGTGGAATGTGCGATTCAATTGAATGCAAAGGTTGGCACTAAACTACAAACACTAGAACAAATTGCGCAGATCGATAAAATCGTGATTACTACCCATGAATCTGCAATCCGTATTATTGATAAACAAGGTCCGCTCGATAATCCGGCTGATCGTGACCACTGCATTCAGTACATGTCGGCTATAGGCTTACTTAAAGGTAACTTAACGGCACAGGATTATGAAGATCATGCTGCAAGTGACCCACGTATTGATGCCATCCGCGACAAAATGGTTTGTGTTGAGAAGGCTGAATACAGCCGTGATTATTTAGATCCAGAAAAACGCTCAATTGCTAATGCTATCCAAATTTTGTTTAAAGATGGCAGTAGCTCTGACAATATTGCTGTGGAGTACCCAATCGGTCATCGTCGTCGTCGCGGTCAAGGCATACCAGAACTTGTTAAAAAATTCCAGGTAAACCTAGCGCGTCGTTTTGACGTTAAGAAACAGGCTGATATTCTGGCATTATGCTTGGATCAGGCCAAGCTAGAAGCTATGCCAGTCAATCAGTTTGTGGATATGTTGGCACTGTAGCCTTAATTTAACATTGCTGTGAATAAAAGGCCGCACTCAAAAAGTTGCGGCTTTTTTTATTTAGTTAACCAGATAAAAAACCAATCGATTAATTAGAAACCATTTTTTATAAATATACTTGGTCTAGAAAATAAGCATGCAAGGATAGCGGTTTAATCTCTAAAGTATTGTAAAATTACATCTGGCGGGCCTCCCCGCATTGTGAAGTAGCCAACCTGGTCAGATGCGGAAGCAAGCAGCCACAACTATTAAGCAAGTGCCGGGGGCAAGGCTCGCCTCTCTTAATAATTTAAGAGCTACATGTACAGATAGTATGGACGCAAACAAATGTTGATTAGCGTCATGTTATAACACCATGATTTAAAGATAAAGTTTGCGCCGGAGTTTCCTTATGAAGTTTTTTGTACAGGTCATATGAGTTATCAAGTCTTAGCGCGTAAATGGCGTCCAAAATCGTTTGAAACCCTTGTCGGACAAGACCATGTAGTGCGTGCTCTGAGCAACGCATTAGAACAAAATCGTCTACATCATGCTTATTTATTTACCGGCACACGAGGTGTTGGAAAAACCACCCTAGCGCGCATATTAGCTAAATCCCTCAATTGTGAAACCGGCATTACTGCAAAGCCCTGTGGTGTTTGCAATGCCTGTACTGAAATTGATCGCGGACGCTTTATTGATCTAATTGAAGTTGATGCTGCCAGTAACACGCAAGTAGACGCAATGCGCGATCTGCTAGACAACGCCCAATACGCCCCGACAACTGGCCGCTTTAAAGTCTATATTATCGATGAAGTGCACATGCTGTCTAAAAGTGCATTTAATGCAATGCTAAAAACGCTGGAAGAGCCACCTGCCCACGTTAAATTTATACTTGCCACAACAGATCCGCAAAAAGTACCTGTCACCGTACTATCACGTTGCCTACAATTTAATTTGCGTCAAATGGCTGGCACTTCGATCATTGGCCACTTGCAAAACATATTAGGCCAAGAAAAAATTCCTTACGAAGCCACAGCATTAAACTTAATTGCGCGAGCAGCAGATGGCAGTATGCGTGATGCCCTGTCGCTTACTGACCAAGCAATTGCTTACGGAGGCCAAACTGTCAATGAGCTTGAAGTGCGCGCAATGTTGGGTGCGATTGATCAAAGTTACTTATTTAAGTTGCTGGAAGCCTTGGTAGCCAATAACGGACCAGCCTTAATTGCACAAGCGAAGAGCATGGAAGAGCGTAGCTTATCTTTTGAAGCTGCGCTTAATGATTTAGCACAACTATTGCACCAGATTGCTGTTGCGCAAACCGTACCTGAAAGCGTTGCAACAGACTTGCCTGAACGCGATGCATTGTTAAGTCTGGCACAAAAAATTTCAGCGGAAACCTTGCAGCTTTACTACCAAATAGCCCTTTTAGGCCGTCGCGATATAGGCCTAGCACCAGACGAATTTGCCGGATTTAGCATGAGTCTATTACGCATGCTTGCATTTAGCCCAAACGAATCCATGGTGCAACCAGCTATCTCAATCGCGAGCAACCTAATTCCTGCTCAAAAAAAAACTGAGCTGACAACCCCAGTAGCTGAAAAACCGGTAGAAATTCAAACAAAGCAAGTTGAAATTGTACCAACAGCGCATGCAATAGCTCCAGGACCGATACAATCAGTCGCTATGGCGTCTATCGTAACCAGGCCAGTAATTGATGCACCTAGTAGCATGGAGCCTGCACGTACCCCTGAAATCATCAGACATCAATTTAATGGTAATTGGCGCAACTTAGTTGATGAATTAAAATTGGGCTTAGCGCGTGCGTTAGCACAACATTGTGAGTTAATCACTTATGATGAAAACAGCATTTCATTAAGTGTGCCGGAGATGCAAAAGCACTTATTACTACCGAATTATCAAGACAAGCTTGGCAGTGCTATCGAGCAACACTTCGACAAAAAAATTAAATTGCAATTTAGCATAGGCGGTAGCGGAAATACGCCAGCTAAGCAGATCTCTCATGAAAAAGCACAAGCGCAAGCAGGCGCTGAAACAGCGATTGAGCAAGATGTATTTGTGCAAGCGTTAATTCAGGACTTTGATGCCACGATTATCCCAAACAGCATCAAACCAATCTAAGCATGCATATGCTGACTTTATCCGGCATTACGATTAACTAATTTAAAAACCAGTACATACGATAACCTACTATTAAAGGAACTAAAAAATGATGAAAGGTGGCATGGGTAATTTAATGAAACAAGCCCAACAAATGCAAGCCAATATGCAAAAGGCTCAAGAAGAATTGGCCAGCGTTGAGGTTGAAGGCATCGCAGCAAACGGCTTGGTAAAAGTACAAATGACCTGCAAAAACGAAGTCAAGCGCGTCACTTTGGATGACAGTGTGATGGACGATAAAGAAACCTTAGAAGACCTGCTGGTCATTGCACTAAAAGATGCAACAGCCAAGGCCGAAGCAATTGCCTCTGCGCGCATGTCAAACTACATGCCTGCCGGCATGAAACTACCGTTCTAATAACGCCTCCTAGATGAAAAATCCTCCCGCACTTGAACAGCTAATTGAGAGCTTGCGCTGCCTACCTGGCGTGGGTCCAAAATCTGCACAGCGCATGGCCTATTATCTATTGCAACGTGATAGAAAAGGGGCGTCTAATATGGCTAACGCGCTCAATAGCGCCCTTGAAGTGGTGGATCACTGTAAGCTATGTAATAACTTTAGTGAGCAGCCGATTTGTCCCTTATGTGAGTCCGAGCAGCGCGAAAAAAACTTACTGTGCGTGGTAGAAATGCCGACAGATTTAATGATGCTGGAAAACACCCAAGCTTATAGTGGTATGTATTTCGTGCTGATGGGCAGACTGTCACCGCTAGATGGCGTAGGACCAAAGGAAATACACCTAGAGAAGCTAATTAAACGTGCACAGGACGGTGAGGTACAAGAAGTCATTTTAGCGACCAACTACACAGTAGAAGGCGAAGCCACTGCACATTACATTAGCGCTCTACTTCAAGCGCGCGGTATCAAAACTAGTCGCATTGCGCGTGGCATGCCAATGGGCGGTGAAATTGAATATGTAGATAGTGGCACGCTAGCGCAAGCCATGCTTGAGCGTCGGAGTCTAATCTAAGTAAGACATCAATTGCATAGGCTTTGTAATCATGGCATCTGCGCCCCACTGCTCAGGTTTATCTGTAATTGCAATATAACCAAATAACGCTACGATTGTTTTCATCCCCGCAGCGCGTCCTGCTTGAATATCACGCTCGGCGTCCCCCACATAAATGCATTCTGTGACTAGGCTTGCAGTTTCTGTACAAGCCATCAATAACGTATCTGGCGCAGGCTTAGGTAGCAAGGCATCATCACCACAGACTAAACACACACAACCCTCATATAAACTAGCGCCACCATGTTTTACAGCTTTAATTAGATCTACCGAAAAACGGCGAGGCTTATTGGTAACAATGCCCCATTTAATACCTTGCGCATCAAGTTTTGAAAGCAATTCTGAAATGCCAGGCAATAAGAATGGATTTTCGGTAAATACAGATTCATATAAGTCTAAATATTCAATACGCAACTTCTCAAAATCAGCATCAGCAGGCGTGATGCCAAACCCTAACCCCAATAGACCAACCGTTCCATGTGAAGCTACTGGACGTATCATTTCTTGAGCCAAAGCAGGCTTTCCGTGTCGCACAAGCTGCAGATTCAATGCCACGCCTAAGTCATGTGCGGTATCAACCAACGTGCCATCCAAATCAAATAAGACTAAACTCATAGAGGCAATGTGGTATGTATCATGTAATTCACAGCCACATCATCACCCAAGGAATAATGCTGCGTAATCGGGTTATAGCTCATGCCACGCATAGAGTGAATATCTAGATTAGCGATTCGTGCCCAGCTTGCCAGCTCTGAGGGCTTAATAAATTTCGCGTAGTCGTGCGTGCCTTTAGGAAGTAAGTTCAACACATACTCTGCTCCTAGCACCGCAAAGAGATAAGCTTTAGGATTACGGTTGATCGTTGAGAAAAAGACCGAGCCACCAGGTTTTACTAAGCGAGCACATGCCGTAATAATGGCCGCTGGATCAGGAACATGCTCCAGCATTTCCATACAGGTCACCACATCAAAGCTTGCCGACTGTTGGGTTGCTAACTCTTCTACAGCGATATATTGATAGTCAACTTTAGCGCCACTTTCTAGTTGATGCAATTTCGCTACATTTAGGGCTTTTTCACCTAGGTCAATGCCTACTACCTCAGCGCCCTTAAAGTACATGGACTCGGACAATATGCCACCACCGCATCCTACATCAAGCACACGCTTTCCTTTTAGGCCAATCAAACCGTCTATCCAATTCAATCGGAGCGGGTTAATTGCATGTAAAGGTTTAAATTCGCTATTCTTGTCCCACCATTTATGCGCTAAATCGCCGAATTTTTGTAACTCTAGTTCGTCTGCGTTCAATGTTTGTACTGCCTTAATTTCGGTTGCCATATATTAATAATATCCTTTAATTCTAAGGGCTCTAGATTGGCGTAGACACCATTGCTGTAACGAAGCTCACCTGCTACCCAAGTATGGGTCACATGCTCGCGTCCACAACTATAAATCAAATGAGCAATTGGATCATAATAAGGAGTTATAGCAACATCATCTAGTCGTACGGCGGCTAAATCGGCTAGTTTACCTACTTCAATAGATCCGATCTGATGCTCCAAGCCCAAGGCCTTGGCAGCGTTAATAGTCGCCATATCTAGTGCCTGCTGCGCAGGAACTGCGCTCGCATTCTCGCTAACACCCTTAGCCAACAGCGCACTTAAACGCATTTCAGCAAACATATCTAAACGATTATTACTGGCAGCACCATCGGTGCCCAAGCCAACATTAACGCCTTTAGCCAGCAACTGCGCTACTGGCGCAATGCCGCTAGCGAGCTTCAAATTTGAGTTTGGGCAGTGCGCAATATGGCAACCATATTCTGCTAATAGTTCAATTTCATTCGGTAGTAAATGTACACCATGGGCAGCGACTAAATTAGGGCCTAACAAGCCTAACTGAAGCATTCTTTGCATAGGTCTAACACCATACTGCGAAACAGACTGCGCAATTTCATCGCGCGTTTCGTGTAAATGTATATGTATGCCCAGACCCAGTTGTTCAGCGTAAGTGATGACAGTTTCAAAGGTTTGATTGGAAACTGTGTAAGGTGCATGTGGAGCGATTGAAGAACTAATTAATACATTATTACGCCAGCTATCATGCGCAGCGAACCCTTTTTGTAAATAGTCATCAGCATCAGTAGCGTAGGCTGATGGAAATTCAAGCACCAACAAACCCAAATTAGCACGCATCCCCGCTTGGCTTGCTGCCATTGCCGTCGCCTGCGGATAGAAATACATATCGTTAAAACAAGTAATACCGCCACTCAACATTTCGGCACACGCCAATAAAGTCGCGTCATGTACATAACGTTCAGACACCAATGCTTGCTCAGCCGGCCATATATGGTCGTTAAGCCACTCCATTAAGGGTAAATCATCAGCAATACCACGCATTAAATTCATTGCTGCATGGCTATGCAGGTTAATCAAGCCAGGAATTAAGACATGTTCATCCAAACAAATGGTGCTATTCGCTAAGTATTGTTGCCTAGCCTCTGCTATAGGCAGTATCGCTATAATAATTCCTGCTTGTATAACAAGTGCATATTGTTCGAGTAAAGGTTGCTGTGGGTTGACAGTAGCAATCCAGCGAGCTTCTATGATCAAGTCAACACTGCTCGTTGTTGGAGGATTTTTGTTAGTCATACGCCATTCTACCAATAAAAAAGCCCCGTTTTAACGGGGCTCTAGTTTTACTACTTAAAATTAACTTAAATAGGGTTGCAACTCACTAATCGCAACCAGATTTATGTTGCTCTTGGGCATAAATCACAACTCTACGGTTAGGCTGTAAGCATTCGATTGCTGCTTTACCCTTAACACCTTTGCACTCAACCACTGGTTCAGATTTACCCTTACCGACCGCTTTTAAACGACTAGAATCTATACCCTTAGTGACGATATAGGCTTTAACTGCATTTGCACGACGCTCTGATAGTTTTAAATTGTAATCTTCTGAACCGATACGATCAGTGTGTCCTGCCACTATCACTAATTCAAACTCTGGATGTGCTATCAACTTAGCGGCAACTTCATCAAGCACAGGTTTAGCTTCATCTTGCAACTTATATTTATCAAAACCAAATAATTTTTCAGCTGATATCGTAATTGTTTCAAAGTTTGGTTTACATGCTTCTACAACAGGTAAAGGCTCTGGTGCAGCTACCACCGCAGGAGCAACTACTGGTACTGCAACAGGTTCTGGTGTTGCAACAACAGGCATTGGCGCTGGGGCACCAAAACGGAAAATACCGCCTATGCTAACCAAAGTATTGCCCACCACACCATCGCTATCAAAGCTAGTGCCTACAGCCCTAGCGCTTGAACGACTCCATTGCTGACGCACGTCAGCTTGGATCCCGAATGAATCAGTAAATAAATATTGTGCCCCGACACCGACACCTGCTAACCAAGAGGTATGACTTTTATCTTGAAGGCCAATAATACCGGAGTAATCTACATTGTTGTGTGCTACACCCAAACCAGCCAACAGAAATGGACGGAATTTATCACGACTCAACATATATAGTGCATCAAGGCCAACAGTAGTTTGTTTGTAATGACCGCTTGCACCAGCAATGCCAGTACTTTGGTTTGCTTGATTGTAACCTATGCCACCTTGAATATCCCAACTAGGGCTCAACTCTTTACCTAACTTAATAAAGGCACCACCACCATCATTAGCCTTTAAATCATTATCTGTAGACATGTAACTAACGCCAGGTACGGCATACCAAGCGCCTTCAAATGCCTCTTCTGCGTATGCAGCGCAAGCTACAAAGCCTAAGCTTGCAGCTACAGCGATATTAAGGATATTTCTTTTCATGACATTGCTCCTAACAATTATGCTAAATTTTAAAACTAATAATATTAATGTGATGTTACCCACTCAAGGCTATAAGTGCAAACTTCTTTTAATGAATACGTATTTGCACGTATATAGAATTCCTATTATTTAGATAATATTTTTAAAAAAGATCTAAAGTGCCATTCGCACTGCTGTAAGTTTTTGTATATCAAGACCAAACTGACGCTGACTGTTTACACAAACTCCACCTCTAAAACCTATGTAATTTGGCTTCAAAAGTTTTGCTTGTGCAATATGCTCTAATTTTAAAGATCCAGCTAATCCAAAAGACAAATCATATCTTCGTGCTTGCTGTGCAAAATCTGTACACTGCTTATGGGTATAATTATCAAACAAACTAAGACCATTTTTCTGTGCGGTATCTAACATAACGCCAATAAATCCATACCTCTTTAATACTGCCATTAAATCTGCTACATATTGATACTCGGCAAATAACACAGCAATTAAATTAACACCACTCACTGCTATGGGCTGCAAATTCTTTAAAACAGCCTGATAGTCATCATTGGGGAAAAATCCAATTTTAATAAAATCTACTTTGTGTGCGGCTAACGCATTGACTGCTGGAATGATTAGCCCAGGCTCCATAGCGAGGTCGCCTATGGTGGCACTTACTGGCTTTTTTCCATCAACCAAAGCCAATACGGCTTGAATGATAGGCAATGGTAGCGCGCCAAGAGCACCTGATGCTGGATCTTTTAAATCAATAATGTCAGCACCATGAATTAATGCTAGTTTGGCTTCTTCTACGCTAGTCACACTAATCAGTAATTGACTCATGCTAAATTTTCATTATTTAACATAGCACGATGGTTAGTCACCGCTTCCATTAGCCAAGACCAAGCTTCCAACTCACGCGGACCTGCGGTTTTCTCAATGGCAATGTTTAGATATTCAAGCTCTTGCTCAATTTTATCCATAGGCAATCTAGTCAGACGACTGACCAAAACCGCTAACTCTATCACAGCAGCCTGCGCACGGTTAAAACCCTGAAAAGCTTGATGCTGCTTCTCATGCAGCACTTGCAAAAACAACTGTGGGCGAAGCGGATGGTCTATTACATTAACTAACTTTAATTCTTTATGCGCTAAACACGTCGCCAGCCTAACGCCTACAACTTTATCGGCATCAACCAAATCCCATGCTGAACGCCCAGTAAGTGCAGCAGCAAAAACACGTACATCATCGGTTAGATTCATCACAGCATGATTGCTTGCTAAAATATTAGCCATCGTACTAGATGGCTTATAAGGTGAAATGACCACTAAACCATCTTGCATAGTAATTCCAAAAGGTGCGACATGCGGCACTCCCATGGCATCAACGCTGGTAATAATGGTTTCGTATATCATATTAACTTGCGCTTCGCTTTAAGCGCCGCTGCGCGGTGCTCTGCTTTAGGTTGTGTCGGCTGAGCCATAGTCGCCACGCCCCAGTCAATTTCCTGATCCTGTACATAGCGCTTTTTAAGTTGCCAAGCAATTTGTGCGCGAGCCAACTCAACACCCAAATAGAATGCGTGCGAGGCATCCTCAGCGACATCTAAGTGTGGATACAATGCAAAAGGATCCAACGCCTGATGAATACCATCGCGGTTATAGATATGCACACCACTCTCGCTCACCTGAATACGGAAATTTGGATCTTTAATCAGAAGTGCAATTTCTTTAATTTCATCAGCACTATATGTAAATGGACGGCGATCATGCAGGCCTAATAAACCTTTACTGTAGCCTCGTGGTAGCCGCTCATCTTGCTTGGCTGCGTGCATAACACGCCTTGCAATATCGGCTTCTAGTATTGCATTCACCGCATGGGGGCTCACTGACGTGGCTAACACAGCATTAATTTTAAGCTCACTGATAATGCCGAACAATAAGGCGTTGATGCCAGTGGTGTCAGCATCTGTCAGCTCAGTAAGATTACCAATACCCATCATTATTTGAATGTCAGGATATTTCTTACGCAACTTTTGGTAGCGCACAATGGAATTGGCGAAGCCGAAATGAATAGGATCCAAAATCGCATCAGCAATAAAAGGCTTACCAAATTTCAGACACATTTCAATCGCCCGATACAACGAGGGTAAATTATTCGGTTTGGCAGGAATTAAAATTGGTATTGCTGAAACCTCATCAGCAACCCATAACGTTTTCTCTGTCAAACTAAGCAAAAAATCAGCACCCGCATGCCCTGCCCGCAACAAGTCATCGGTACTATTGGAATCCACGCTAACTTGCATACCTAATTGCTTTAGCGCTATCACAGCATCAGCTAGATGAGGAAAATCTTGGCCTGGCAAACAGCCTAAATCAATGACATTGGCACCTTGCGCTTGGAATAACTGGGATTTTTTAACGATCGCTTCAACACTGAGCATGGGTGCATCAACAATTTCTGCAAAAATATTGACGCTATACTGACTTAAATCAGGTACTAGGCCGGCTTGACCAAAGTATTGTGGCAAATCTTTTAAATCAGCAGGGCCACGCACGACTGGCACACCATATTGAACTGCCAGCTGCGTCAAATCCCCTTGACACAACCCAGGTAAAATCACTTTATCGGCGTCCCCGCTGACTTTAAGGCGGCGTGCAATTAAATCCGGCGTCATCAATGCTGCAACTGATACCCCGATTTGTTCAATTCTGTATTTGAACGTAGGAGTCTTTGGGTTGCTTTGGACTTGATCTAACACTTTTTTCAGGCTTTTTTCTGCAAGCTTGCCTGTCAAAAAAAGTAGTTTCTCAGCCATTAAATTTAGCTTTTCTTTGTAATGACTGCCTGTAATCTGGCGTGTACACTATCTTTTAAACTTTGCATATCTTCCACCAAATGCGTATCAACGTAGGTTTTTATCTTAGCACTATTATCTAAATCAATCTGGCGCGGATAAACTTTAACCATATGATCTCGCGGCGCTTCTGACTCTAACTCTGGCGCGGTATCACAGGCAAAAATAATACTAGGTACACGAGTTTTTCCGGCCTGTGCATATAGATTAGTGACTAGATTATCTGAGATACCATAAACCATTTTAGCAATGGTATTGGAAGTGGCAGGGGCAATGACCAGTGTATGATAGCGCCCTTTATAGAACAATTCGACTGGCACGCTACTGGAGGTTTTATCCTGAAAAACTTTACCTACATTGTGCTTATAGCCGTATTGCTGCATCACTTCTGCGGCGGCCTTGCTTAGGAACAAATCAACATCATCTAACGTATGAATAATCTCTATACATTCGCGTAGATAATGCCCTGAACCTGTAATAGCCCAAGCTAGGCGTTTTTTTTCTATCACCACGATTTTAAATATGCAACTTTCTAAACTTAAGCAAATGGATGGCGTAACACTATTGTTTCATCGCGTTCTGGTCCAGTAGAAACGATATCTACAGGCACGCCACATAAAGTTTCCAAGCGTTTCAGATAACGCTGCGCATTTTTAGGTAAGCCTTCCCACGTTTTAACGCCAAAAGTGTTATCAGTCCAACCAGGGACAGTTTCATAGATTGGCTGGCATCGCGCCACATCATCAGCACCGATTGGCAATAAATCAAGCAACTTGCCATCTAACATGTAGCCTGTGCAGATATTAAGTTCTTGTATGCCATCCAAGACATCTAATTTAGTAATACATAACCCAGTCAGGCCATTAATGCGCGCTGAACGACGTAAAGCGGCTGCATCAAACCAACCGCAACGGCGTTTACGCTTAGTGACAGTCCCGATTTCTTGACCTTTAACTGACATTTGATTACCTGGGCAATTTTCCGTATCAATATCAAGTTCACTTGGGAACGGACCACCGCCAACACGCGTGGTGTAAGCTTTAGTGATACCAAGTACATAGTGCAACATATTAGGACCCACACCTGCACCCGCCGCCGCTTGACCAGAAACACAATTGCTAGAAGTGACATAAGGGTAAGTGCCATGATCTACGTCTAATAAAGTGCCTTGCGCGCCTTCAAACAACAGGTTTTGACCAGCAGCATTAGCTTCATACAAAGCAGCGGAGATGTCAGCCACCATCGGTTTAATTAAATCCGCTTTCTGCAAAGCAGAGTCAAGCTGTTGATTGAAATCAACCGCTTCAGCTCCTAGGTACTTAGTCAGCACAAAGTTGTGATAATCAAGCACATCACGTAATTTCTCACTAAATTGATCAGGGTAAAATAAATCATATAGACGTAGAGCGCGTCGTGCCACTTTATCTTCGTAGGTGGGACCTATCCCTTTACCTGTCGTACCAATTTTCTTATCTGCACCACGCTTAAGTTCACGCGCCACATCTAAACGCACATGGTAGTCCAAAATCAATGGGCAGCCAGGGCTTACCTTTAAACGGCTCTTAACATCTAAACCATCTTTTTCTAGAGAGTCAATTTCGTATAATAAATGTCCAGCATCTAGTACCACACCGTTGCCGATATAGCAGTTCACGCCAGCACGCACAATGCCAGAAGGTACTAAGTTAAGCTTGTAAACGCGTTGTGCTGCACCCTGCCCTACGACTAATGTATGGCCAGCATTATGTCCGCCTTGAAAGCGCACCACGCCTTGGGCATGATCGGTCAGCCAATCAACGATCTTGCCTTTGCCTTCATCGCCCCATTGTGTGCCGATGACAACAACGTTTTTCGCAGATTTAGTAATTAGGGTGTTTGTTGCAGTATTGGCCATAACGGGTACTTTATATTTTAGTTATATTTAATTTTGTGTGACTAAGCTACAACCTGCGCTTCGCAAGTGGCAGCTTGTTTAGTTTTTTTTGATTGCAACCACATGCCAGCCTGAATTGAAATGTGACAATTCTCTGTCGCAATTTAACTCTTCAAGATTTACATGCTCTCCAGGAAACGCTTGGACTACCACGTGACCTTCAGCTCGGAGGCTTGCTATTTTAACAGTTAATGTGGGTTCTGCATCTGCAGGAGCAAAGATTGCCGCTGTAGCTTCAATCGCTGGTAACGCTGTGACCACGCCACGTAAGTCTAGGCTAAAACCAGTGGCTGGGCGCGCACGACCAAAAGTCAAACCAACCTCATCATAGCGTCCACCTAGCGCTAGTGGGCCTTTATACCCCTGCGCATAAGCTGAAAACACAATGCCACTATGATAGTGATATCCACGTAATTCACTTAAGTCAAAACTGACACTGACATTCATTTGAGTCAAGGCGTTGCCAACGGTAGCCAAATCAGCCAAGGCATTTTGTATGTCCGGTGTACGAGGCAGTACTTGTGCTGCCTTTGCCAGAATGGTTTGATCGCCATTAAGTGTAGTTAAATTAATTAAAGCTTCGCGGGTAGTCTTATCTAAACCTTGCGCGAGTGCTGCAACAGCTGTCTGATCTTTACTTTGCAAAGCTGCATATAGTGCTTGCTCAAGTTGAGGTGCAATTTGGCTAGACTTAATCAAACTGCCAAAGACAGCGACATGACTAAAATCCATATGCACTTCCGTAATGCCCATCGCTTGCAGGGCATTAATTAATAAACTTTGAATTTCAATATCACTTTCAACCCCAGCATGGCCGTAAAGCTCAGCGCCAACCTGCAAAGGTTCGCGTGTCTGCGCTAAACCATCTGGCTTGGTACGTAATACACTACCTGCATAACATAAGCGCGTAACACCTTGTTGGTTTAACAGATGCGCATCAATTCGCGCAGCTTGTGGCGTCATGTCTGCACGCACGCCCATTAAACGTCCTGTCAACTGATCAACCACTTTAAATGTGGCAATATCCAAATCATGACCGGCACCCGTGATTAAGGACTCCATATATTCCAACATTGGCGGAATAACATATTGATAGCCGTGCACCTTGAATAAATCCAAAATGGTTCGACGTAAAGTTTCAATGCGAGCAGCTTCTGCTGGCAACACATCTTCAATATATTCTGGAAGTAACCAATTACGCATTTTCATCATCACTCAATAACCAATAATCACTTGCTGAACAAAATTAACACTAAACCTAACAGTACCGACATCAAACCCATAAACCGTAATTGTCCATCTTTAAGCGCCATTATGCGCCTAAATGTATCACGCCAAGCTTGTGGGAGCAGTAAGGGCATGAGACCTTCAAGCACTAAAAACAAACCCAAAACAGTCAGTAAAGTCAATTGCATCTAGAATTAATCCTGTTAGCTTTAACTACATTGACTGTCACTTAACCTTAGCTTTACCAGGACTACGCATGTACTTAAAGAAGTCTGAACCCGGATCTAACACCATGACATCACTTTTGCTATTAAAGCTATTCTTGTAGGCTTCTGTGCTGCGATAAAACGCATAGAATTCAGCATTTTTTCCATAGGACTGATTGTAGATCGCCGCAGCTGAAGCATCACCCTCGCCCTTAGTTTTTTGAGCTTCACGATAAGCTTCCGCGATAATCACTTCACGCTGCTTATCCGCATCAGCACGGATTTTTTCAGAGGCGGCAGATCCTTCTGAGCGGAGCTGATTAGCTAAACGCTTACGCTCTGCGATCATGCGATCAAACACAGATTTACTGATTTCTTCAGCATAGTCAACGCGTTTCAAACGCACATCAACCACTTCTATGCCCATCTGACGCGCCTCTTGGTCAGCTTTATGCCGCAGATTATCCATCACGATGCCTCGTTCACCGGCAATCACATCATGTACGGTGCGTTTACCAAACTCAGCACGCAAGCCCGCGTTTACCACTTTAGATAAACGATCTTCAGCAGCGATTTCACCACCGTCTTTAATTGAAACGTAATATTTTGCCGGATCAACTATGCGCCATTTAACAAACGAGTCCACCATCATGTATTTGTTCTCGCTGGTAATGAATTTGGCAGGCTGTTCCCAATCCAAAGTCAGAATGCGATTATCAAAATACTTAAGGTTATCTACCAAGGGCATTTTGAAATATAGACCTGGTTCTTTTTTGACTGCCACTATTTCACCCAAACGCTGTACCAAAACATATTGAGTTTGATTCACGGTAAAAGCTGAGGTTGAAAGCAAGACTAAGGCTAAGAAAGCAACAATCAGGAGGCTACTTAAATTTTTCATCATTATCGGCTCTCTCTATCACGGCTACGAAAAGCATCGCGGCTACGCTCAGCAGTCGCTGCTTTATCTGGTGTAACCACGGCCTGTGGATTTAGTGATTGCAAAGACTGCGACTGCTGAGGCGTTGCTGCGCCATTAGCATTAATAATCTTATCTAAAGGTAAATAAAGCATATTATTACCTGCTTTCTGATCAACAAGCACCTTACTCACGCTTGATAAAATTTGCTCTTGCGCATCTAAAAATAAACGTTGGCGCGTCACTTCTGGCGCTTTAATATATTGCGCTAGAATTTGATCAAAGCGACTCGCATTACCCTTAGCTTCACTTTCAATCTTCAGTTTATAACCAGCTGATTCTGCCAGTAAACGTGAGGCCGTGCCGCGTGCTTTAGGAATCACATCATTCGCGTAGGCCTGACCTTCGTTAATTTGACGTTGATTATCCTGATTGGCACGGTTGACGTCTTCAAAGGCTTCTTGCACTTGCTCAGGCGGTTGTGCGCTTTGTAAAGACACGCTGATAATTTTAACGCCGGTTTTATAGCCGTCTAAAATCACTTGCATACGTTCAGAAGTATCTTGTAGCCCTTTTTGCAATAAATCGTCTAGTTTATTCTTACCAACAACTTCACGAATCGCTGTTTCAGCTGCTGACATCACCGCGTTATCGGTAGAGCGGTTATTAAATAAATAGTCTTTGGCGTTTTTGAGGTTGTATTGCACCGCAAACTGCAAATCAATAATATTTTCATCTTCGGTTAACATTAAAGCTTCACGCGGTTGCTTGGTTTTTCCGCCACTATTCTCGCCACTACTTCTGTAGCCGACTTCAAGACGACGGACTTGTTCCATATTCACGACATCCACTTTTTCAAACGGGTACGGAAAATGCCAGCGCGGGCCGGGTTCGGTAGTATCTACAAATGCACCAAAACGCTGCACTACCCCAAGAGAGCCTTGGTCAACAATGTAAAATCCTGTGCCGAACCAAATTAAAACCACCGTAGCCACGATAGGTAAAATTGGGAAATTCATACTGCCCGCACTTGGCGTGTTAGGTGGGCGATTAGCACCACCGCTCTTACCAAATAAGGTATTGATTTTACGGCTCAGATCACGCATGACCTGATCTAGATCTGGCGGACCTTCGTTATTGCGTTGTCCCCAACCGGGAAATTTAATCATTTAATGCTCCAAAAAAGTAAGATACAGCTTACGCATAAGCGCTTTGCTCCGTACTTAGCTTATGTAAATACTGCTGATGCTCAGCCATTGCCAATCGCAACAAATCCATTCCAGCACCGGTTTTAGCAGATACATGTATGGTCGTAATTCTACCATACTCATCACGGCTAACCATTGGCTCTAAGCCCACTCGATCAATTTGATTATGCACAAGGATCTGCGGTACTTTATCAGCACCAATTTCCTGTAACACCTTGTTTACTTGTGTAATTTGTTCGTCACGATTACTACTGGCGGTATCAACAATATGTAATAGCAAATCAGCCTGAACCGCTTCTTCCAAAGTCGCACTAAATGCTTCGACCAACGCATGAGGCAAATGCTTAATAAAACCCACGGTGTCCGAAAGCACTACAGAGCCACAATCCGGAATAAATATTTTGTGCGTAGTAGTATCTAAAGTCGCAAACAACTGGTCGGCTACATAAAGATCGGCTTTAGTAAGCCTATTAAATAAGGTTGATTTTCCGGCATTGGTATAGCCTACTAGCGACACAGTCATTAAATTAGAGCGTTTACGCGCCTTGCGCTGCATACCTCGCTGCGCCTTAAGCTTTGCTAACCGCTCTCGCAACTGCTTCACTTTGTCGCGCAGCATGCGGCGATCAAGCTCCAACTGCGTTTCACCAGGGCCTCCGCGAACACCAATACCACCCTTTTGACGTTCTAAGTGGGTCCATCCTCGCACCAATCGTGTAGATAAATGCTCTAACTGCGCCAACTCTACCTGCAACTTACCTTCATGGCTTTGTGCACGCTGGCTAAATATATCGAGAATTAGACCAGTTCTGTCTACGACTCTCGCATCTAGTAACCGCTCTAGATTACGCTGTTGCGATGGGGATAAGTCGTGATTAAATACGGCAATATTAGCTTCACTTGCTTGCATCAACTGCGATAACTCATCAGCCTTACCACTACCGATAAAGAGTTTAGCATCAGGCGTAGAACGTTTGGTTTGCACTGTCCCACGAACAGACAATCCCGCACTAATACTAAGTTGACGGAGCTCGTGTAGACTCTCCTCGTAATCGCTATCACCAAAATTAACGCTAACCAAAATAGCAGCTTCGCCGCCAGTTGGTCTTTCCAGCATATCTTTCAACGCTTACTCGTCACCTTCAACTGCGGCAAGATTAACCATACGCGCTGGCACAATGGTTGAAATAGCATGCTTATAAACCATTTGTGTGACTGTGTTTTTAAGCAAAATCACATATTGGTCAAATGAATCTACTTGACCTTGCAACTTGATACCGTTTACGAGATAGATTGATACAGCGACATGTTCTTTACGTAACGCGTTAAGAAATGGGTCTTGTAACATTTGCCCTTTTTGAATCATGATGTCTCCTATTGGTTGGAGTTAATGAAATACAGCATAGAACACTGCATAGCGCGTCTTACTTAGTATCTGACATAACACAATATATATCGTTCTATTCTACAAAACCATTATTTCCGCATTTAAATTTAATCTACGAGCCGTTTATATAAGCTGAGGTCAAGCTTACATATTTCAATAGCGCTAAGACTTAATATTTACGGCAGTGCGGCCTCAATTCTTGAAAGCACCTCAGATTTACCTAACAACGCCATGACCTGATCAATGCTTGGTGATTGAGCAATCCCCGTGAGCATTACGCGCAGCGGCATAGCAACTTTAGGAAACTTCAACGCATGCTGAGTCACCACTTCGTTAATAGCTTGATGAATAGCTTCAGGTTGCCAGTCTACAGCCTTAAGCAACGCAACTAGATTAGTCATCGCAGGCATAATATCCGCTGTCAAATGCTTCTCAGCCGCTACGGCATCTCGGACTGGTTGCTGATAAAAATAAGCAATATTTGTCGCTAACTCATTAAGCGTATTAACACGCTCTTTGTATAAACCAATCACTTCTAACAAAGGTGGTTGCGCTGTAACCTTTATATTTAGTTTAGCCAAGCGCTCGGTGACATCTGCGGCTAACAAATTATTATCGGCTAACTTGATGTAATGTGCATTTAACCAATTCAGTTTTTCTGTATTAAATTGTGCCGCCGACGAGGTGATATGATCTAAATCAAACCATTGGCAAAATTGCTGCATGCTAAAAATCTCTTCATCACCATGACTCCAGCCTAGGCGCGCTAAATAATTCAATATCGCCTCTGGCAAATAACCATCCTCGTGATATTGCATGACACTCACTGCGCCATGGCGTTTAGATAATTTTTGACCATCACTACCTAGAATCATTGAGAGATGCGCATATTGTGGAATGGTTGCCCCTAACGCCATCAGCATATTAATTTGACGCGGCGTATTATTAACATGATCATCACCACGTATCACTTGCGTAATACCCATTTCCCAATCATCAACCACTACACAGAAATTATAAGTGGGAGTGCCGTCAGCACGTGCAATAATCAAGTCATCTAATTCTTGGTTAGCAATGCTAATCTCACCTTTTACCAAGTCTCGCCAAACTACATTCCCAACTTGTGGATTCTTAAAGCGAATTACAGGTGGAATATCTTGCGGTGGTGTAGCAAGTGTCTTACCAGACTCAGGGCGCCAACGACCATCATATCTTGGCTTAGCGCCTTGTTGCATTTGACTTTCACGTAACGCATCTAACTCATCTTTAGTGCAATAACAGTAATAAGCTGTGCCCGCATCAAGCATGGTTTGGAGCACTTGTTTATAACGATCCATACGCTGCATTTGGTAAAATGGGCCTTCGTCATAATCCAAACCTAACCACTGCATGCCATCTAAAATGGCCTGCACAGCTTCTGGGGTGCTCCGTGCAACATCAGTATCTTCAATTCTTAGGATAAATTGTCCTACATTTTTTTTGGCAAAGGCCCATGAAAACAAGGCAGTACGAGCACCGCCAATGTGAAGAAAACCTGTAGGGCTGGGAGCAAAACGCGTACGAACAATCATAATGTGCAGTATTAAATAGTAATAGCGTCATTTTAACATGGGGGCAATGCTTAGCCGTTATGTTATCTAATTTAGTGCGGCTAAATTTGGCACGGCCAAATAATAAGCGGCTATCTGACTTAAGCTGGGACTAAAACTACATACGTATTACTTTCAGTTGCAATCCCAGTCAATAATCTTAAGCTTATTGAACAGTTGATCCTTGCCAACCACCACCTAAAGCCTTAAATAATGACACTGTCGCCACTAGGCGCGCTTGTCGACTTTGAATAAAGGTTAACGCAGCATCGTTATAAACTCGCTGGGCATCTAACACCTCTAAATAAGCCGAGTAGCCCGATTGATAGCGATTCTCAGAAATTTGTAGCGCTTTCTGCGCGGCAAGCTGGGCTTTGTCTAGCGCAGCCTCACGTTCCGTTTGCAGACGCAAACTCACCAAAGCATCATTGACTTCTCTAAATGCATTTTGAATCACACCTTCATAGCTAGCTAACACTTGTTTTTGCCTGGCACTAGCTTGGTCAACCCGTGCGTTCAGTTTTCCCGCATCAAAAATTGGTAAATTTAAACTTAAGCCACCACTCCAAATTCGCGATGCAGATTTGAGCACATCACCTAATTGCATACTTTCTCCACCAAAACCTGCAGTCAGAGAAATTGACGGATATAACGCCGCTTTAGCCACAGCAATATTGGCATTTGCCGCCACCATCTGCTCTTCGGCTTGACGCACATCTGGGCGTGACTCCAACAAAGCTGATGGCAAACCTGCTGGGGGCATAGGCGGAATTGGGAATGACTTGATATCCGCTGAGGCAATATTCAACTCCATATCCCCAGTAAGTACTGATAATTGATGCAGACTGAGTGCACGTAGTCGATTCAAATCAGATAACTGTGCACTTAAATTCTCACGTGCTACCTCCGCCTGCTGTACATCCAAGGCCGATACAACTCCACCTTCTAAGCGGCGTTGGGTAAGCGCCAAACTCTCCTCACGGCTTCTTAAACTAACTTGAGTGACCAGCAACTGCGAATCCAAACTACGTAATAACAAATAATTACTTGCGACCAAGCCAGCTAAAGACAAAGCTACCGTGTCTTTTGCATAGCGGGTTGATAACGCTTGTGCACGCGCAGCTTCTTTAGTGCGGCTTAATTTACCCCAAAAATCAAGTTCAAACGAAGTGCGGAGTTGTGCATTAAAGTTGCTACGTGGGTTATTAGCAAAAACAGGGGTCGCACCGGTAGTCGTTGCACGTGTACGACTAGCCGCAGAGTTTAAATCAATCTGTGGAAACAACGCTGCACCTACTTCACGAAGCACCGCATCAGCTTCTTCGATGCGAGCAACCGCAAGCTTAATATCGCTATTGTTTTGCACGGCTTTTGCTACCAAGTCATTTAGTACTTGATCTTGGTATAACGTCCACCAAGTGTTGGTTAACTGGCTATTTTCTTGATCGGCTTGCTGATCGTACGCTTTAGGAACTGCTACTTCAGGCCTTTGATAGTCAGGCCATACAGACTGACATCCACTTAAAAGAAGCGCGGCAACCGCCACAGAAATAAGTTTCATTTTGTATGAGCTAGTTTGCCTAATCATGGCGTTTCCTTAATTTTCTGTGCAGGTTGAGCATTGCCAGCAGCGTCATCGTCTGCAGGAATCTCATGGTGCTGCCTATGCACATTCTTATTACTTAACCAAGTAAAGAATAATGGGATAAATATTGTGGCCACAAATGTGGCTAAAATCATACCGCCAAATACACCTGTACCCATTGACCTTCGCGCTGCAGCACCTGCACCACTAGCCAATACCAATGGCACAATACCAAGAACAAAGGCCATTGAAGTCATGACGATTGGTCTAAATCGCATACGTGCCGCCTCCAAAGCAGCCTGCGCCACGGGCATACCTGCCTCCATTTTTTGACTGGCAAACTCTACAATTAAAATAGCATTTTTAGCAGCTAATCCTACTAATGTAATGATTCCAATTTGAAAGTAAATGTCATTGGGCATGCCACGCAATAAGACCGCTATTAAAGCACCAGCTAAAGCAAATGGCACCGCCATAATGACAGCAAGCGGTAAGGCCCAAGTTTCAAATTGTGCCGCCAAGATTAAAAACACCATAATAATGGCAAAACCAAAAGCTAAAATGGCAGCCGAGCCTGTACGTTTTTCCTGGTAAGCTTGACCTGTCCAAGCTATTTGATAGCCATCTGGCAGATTCATGGCAGAAATTTTCTCTACCATTGCAATCGCCTCACCCGAGCTGACACCTGGAGCGCCACTACCTAATACTTTGGCAGAAAGCAAACCGTTGTAACGCTCTAACTGCTCCGCACCCACCACATTACTTATCTTACTTAAGGCAGATAAAGGAACCATAGCGCCCTTATTATTTCGCACATAGACTTTACCCAAATCCTCAGCTTTCATTCTGTACTCAGCTTCAGCTTGCAATTGCACTCGATAGGTACGGCCAGACTTATTAAAATCATTAATGTACAAAGAACCCATCGTACTTTGCAAGGTGGCATAAATGTCTGCGACCGGCACACCTTGTGAAATCGCTTTCGCCTCATCTACTTCTACAAATAACTGCGGCACAGTTGGGCGGAAAAAAGTGTTGATACCCGTTAAACGTTTTTCCGCTTTTAAGGCTTCGATTAAGCTACCCACCACAGCGGATAAATGTAGCGGATTAGAGTCGCTACGACTTTGTACGTACATTTCAAAACCACCGGAACTACCTAAACCACGGATTGCTGGAGGATTAAAGGCAATTGCCATGCCGTCTGGTTGCTGCATACCGATACCGAATAACTTACCTACGATATCAGTGGCCGTCGTTTCGCGTTGAGACCAATCTTTCAATCGCACAAACATCGTTGCAGCACTAGTTTTATTACCACCGCCAATCAGGTCATAACCATAGACTGAAAATTCATGCGCAACTGCAGGATCTTTAGCAATCTCTGAACGCACAGCATTAGCAGTCTTTGTGGTACGACTTAAAGTCGCTCCATCAGGCATTATTACCGCTGCCACAACATAACCTTGATCCTCTGGGGGCACAAAGCTACTAGGCACGGCTCTTATCAACACTGCAACCAATAAAATAATTAACCCAAAAACTAAACTACCGATAAATTTGTGATGTAAGGTTAAATTAACGGTTCTAATATAAACATTGGTAAATTTGGCAAAACCTCGATTAAACGGTTTAAAGAAAGCAGATTCCTCATGCACAGCTTTTAATAAAATAGCGCACAAAGCTGGCGTAAGTGTTAATGCCACCACACCTGAAATCACAACAGCAACGGCTACGGTTACGGCAAATTGCTTGTACATTTCACCAGCAATACCACCCAAGAATGCTACAGGAATAAATACAGCGCATAGCACCATGACAATCGCCACTACAGCTGCTGATACTTGTTCCATAGATTTAACGGCGGCCTTAATTGGCGACAGTTTTTCTTCGGCCATTAAACGCTCTACGTTCTCCAAAACCACAATCGCATCATCCACCACAATACCGATGGAAAGTACCATGGCAAACAATGTCAGTGTATTGATAGAAAATCCGAAAATCCATAAGCCGGCAAATGTACCTACTAGTGAAATAGGTACTGCAATCAATGGAATCAAGGTCGCGCGCCAGCTTTGCAAGAACAAGAATACGACCAACACCACCAACACCATGGCTTCACCCAAAGTTTTCAAGACTTCAATAATAGAAGATTTGACAAAATCACTGGTGTCATAAGGCACTTCCCATTCCACACCCTCTGGAAAGCGCTGTTTAAGTTCAGTCATTTTAGATTTAATCGCTTGTGCAGTGTCCAGTGCATTTGCACCAGTCTGCAAGAAGATTGGAATACCTACTCCAGGTAAACCATCTAAGGCCGTACGCACATTGTAGGATTGCGCTCCCAGCTCAATGCGTGCAACATCCTTCAAATGCAATATGCCGCGAGGTCCATCAGCGCGAATAATGATATCTCCGAACTCAGATGGATCAATTAAACGACCTTTAGCTGTTACTGTATAGACTAATTGCTGAGATGATGGCGAAGGCTCTTGGCCAATCTTACCTGCTGCATATTGTGCATTTTGGGCCTGAATGCTATTGGCAATATCAGTGGTCGTCACACCTAGTTGCGCCATGCGATCTGGTCGTAGCCAAATACGCATCGAATAGTCTTGGGCACCAAAAATATTGGCGTCTCCCACACCTTTAACACGCTTAAGTTCATCAAGCACATTGAGTGTGGCGTAATTACTTAAATATAGCGGATCGTATTTTTTTTGCTTATCGGTCAGCATTACCACCAATAAAATATCATTTGAGCGTTTTTGTACCACTAAGCCAGTACGGCGCACATCCTCTGGCAGTCTTGGCAAGGCAATATTTACGCGGTTACTCACGTTAAATGTGGCTTGGTTAATATCAGTACCCACCTCAAACGTGGCGGTAATTGTTAATGTGCCGCTAGAGTCGGCACTAGAGTTAAAGTAGACCAACCCCTCTACTCCACTCAACTGCTCTTCAATGGGTGCGGCGACGGTTTTAGATAAAGTATCTGCGCTGGCACCAGGGTATGTTGCAGTCACCAAAACTGTAGGTGGAGCAATTTGCGGATATTGTGCAATAGGCAACTTCATCGCGGCTGCTAGACCTGCCAACACGATAATGATGGACAGTACACTAGCAAAAATAGGCCTGGTAATAAAAAATTTGGACATGTAGCTTCTCGATTAGGCTTACGCTTATGTTGGGGGTTACTTGGCTGACTTAGACGCTACAGCGGGCGCCTGACCTTTGGCATGCGGGATCACAACCGCACCTGGGCGCAACTTGATAATATTGTCTGTCACAACTTTTTCACCTGCTTTAAGTCCGCTTAATACCACCCAATCTTGACCAACCCAATTGCCCACGACAACAGGCCTGACCGTAGCCTCATTTTTTTCATTGACGACAAAAACGAATTTTCCTTGGTCGTTAGTTAATACAGATGTTTGTGGTACTACAAAAACACCATCTTGATGCCCCGTAGTCACACGAATACGAACAAACTGGCCAGGCAACAAACGTTTATCCGCATTTTCAAAAGTTGCACGCAGCTGCTGTGTACCCAACTGAGGATCTATGGTGCTAGCTGCAAAATTTAACTGACCCTTATGGGCATATTCCTCGCCACCCGCTAAGATGAGCGCAACCTCTTTAACATTCGCCTGAGTTAAACGTGCACCCAATTGCGCTGCTTCACTATCAGATAAACTAAAGCGTACCCATATTGGGCTAATTTGACTTACTTTAGTCAGTAAACTGGTATTCGCATTAACCAAGGCGCCCTCTGAAAATTCAAAACGTCCTGCAATACCTGAAATAGGTGAAATTACTGTGGTGTATGACAAATTAAGTTCAGCATTAAGTACACTCGCCTCATATTGTAATAATCCAGCACTCGCTAACGCAAAATCAGAATTTGCATTGTCGGCCTCACGCTGACTAATTGACTGTGTGGCTATTAATCCTTGTAATCGCTTAGCTTCTCTTTGCGCCTGCTCGGCGCGCGCCTTTTGTTGAGAAAATTGCGCTTTAGCATTGGCTAAGGCAATTTGAAAAGGAACCGGATCAATTTGAAACATCGCTTGACCGGCTTTAATTGGCTCACCTTCATTGAATAACTTTTTAAGCAAGATACCACCGACACGTGGGCGAATCTCCACTTCTTTTGCCCCTTCAGTTTGCGCTACTGATTCGGCACTTATCGGCACACTCGTCGCTTTTAATTCGAGGACAGTCACTGGCATCGCAGGCATCGCACCCTGCAAAGCGGGATCTTCTTTTTTTCCGCAAGCAATTAGCGCAAGAGCAGCAAGTAAAACAATAGTTGCGCTCTTAGCTACACGCCTACTATAAGTAACCTGTGTTCGAATTTCACGCTGATGCTGCATACCATTTTTTACTTTCATTCATTACTCCATGTGCCAAATGCGCTAAGTGGCTAATTTATTTGAGATTTTACTGTTAACACCATTAAAAGGGCTTGCTTGCATTTCAATTTGTCTATATATTATATACAAACAAGGATGTATGTATATCTTTTTAAGAAAATATCTAATCGCTCGCAATAACCTATTATTAGTAAGTTATTTGGTAAAATAACAATGGTAAGAAAAACTAAAGAAGACGCAGAACTTACTCGCCAAAAGATTATTGACGCTGCACGCGCAGTATTTCTCGCGCGTGGCGTTAGTCGCTCGACTTTAGAGCATATTGCAACACAGGCATCCGTCACTCGAGGTGCAGTATATTGGCACTTTAAAAACAAAACCGAGATTTTCCATGCCATTCGAGAACAAGTTTTATTACCCTTAATCGACCGCATGGACGACACTCTCACTATAGACGGTGCATATGATCCACTCACACAAATTGAAAATAGCTTATGCGAAACAATCAATGACTTGAATGAAAACATAGAAATGCGTCAGGTGTATGAAATCATGATGATTAAATGCGAATATGTAGAGGAATTTGCTACGGTGTTGCAACAAATACTCAATAACTGCTCTAGCATTACTGAAAAAATACAAATTGCATATGAGCGCGCACAAGCTCAACAATTAATTGCTGGTACGCATTCTCCGCGGGCATTAGCTATGGATACCCACCTATTTTTTAGCGGCCTACTGCATATGTGGGTGAAAGATTTTGATGGTAGCCGCTTTCGCTTTCAAGCCATCAATTTAATTAAAGCCCATATCGACCTACGTCGAAAATAAACGAACCGTTAGATGAGCACTTGTTAAAGCATGTACATGGCGCTAATATAGACTTAACAATAGTGATAGAGCTGGGAGACACGATGGACATTTACACCGGCGAAATTTATGGCAAACAAACTGCCAGCAAATTCGTAATGTATAACGTACTCAAAGTGAGTAAAGCAGTGGTGACCCTACAAAATATAGATAATCCACTTAGCCTATTTGAAACCACAGCACAAAAATTAGCCTCATCAGGTTATGTACGCATCAGCCAAACCCCGTATATCAACACCGAAGCCATGCCAAGCAAAAAGCGTAAAGCTGCGCGAAAACCTACCCGCTGCCCACAAACCTTTGATTTCCTAGAAGAACGCGCTGACAACCAGCGCCCCAACCCTGTACTACCAGACTTATTTAACTGAGTAGACGTAACGCCTACTCTGCTTAGTCGCGTGGCGGTCCACCCCATAAATCATGACCATCGGCCTTAGTAATTTGTACTTCCACAAAATCACCTGGACTTAATCCTTCAGCATCTTCCAGATAAACCACACCATCAATTTCCGGCGCATCAGCCTTGGTTCGACCAATAGCTTCAATATTGCCATTTACATCCGTCACAATTTCATCTACCAAAACCGTTTGCATCGTACCGATTTTGGCTTGCAATTTTGCAGCGCTAATACGTTCCTGCACTTCCATAAACCTAGCTAAGCGCTCTTGCTTTAATGATTCAGGTACATGGTCTGGCAACTCATTGGCCTTAGCGCCATCCACTGCTGAATAGGCAAAACATCCCACCCGATCTAATTGCGCTTCCTCTAAAAAGTCGAGCAGCATTTTAAAGTCATCTTCAGTTTCCCCAGGAAACCCTGCAATAAAAGTACTACGCACGGTAATGTCTGGGCATATTTCGCGCCAAGCTTTAATTCGCGCTAGATTGTTTTCGGCATGTGCTGGGCGCTTCATCGCTTTCAGTATGCGCGGACTGGCGTGCTGAAAAGGGACATCTAAGTATGGCAAAATCAAACCTTCAGCCATTAATGGAATCACTTCATCTACATGCGGATAAGGATATACGTAATGTAAGCGTACCCAGACACCGAGTTCGCTCAGACTCTCGCATAGCTCAGTCATCCGCGTTTTCACCGGACGGCCATTCCAGAATCCTGGTCGATATTTAACATCCACACCATAGGCCGAAGTATCTTGCGAAATCACTAAAATTTCAGAAACACCCGCGTTGACCAAATTCTCTGCTTCATTCAACACTTCACCAATTGGGCGACTGACTAGATCACCACGCATACTTGGAATAATACAAAAGCTGCAACGGTGATTACATCCTTCTGAAATCTTTAAATAAGCATAGTGATTAGGTGTCAGGCGTATACCTTGTGGTGGAACCAAGTCTATAAACGGCTCATGCAATTTAGGTAGATTGGCATGCACCGCAGTCATTACTTCTTCCAACGCATGTGGACCAGTAACGGCTAGGACGCTAGGATGCGCAGCTTCCACTACCCCTTTTTTTGCACCCAAACAGCCAGTAACGATAACTTTACCGTTTTTCTTAATGGCTTCTCCGATGGCGTCTAACGATTCTTCCACCGCACTATCAATAAAGCCGCAGGTATTGACCACAACCAAGTCTGCATCTTCGTAGCTACCTGAAATTTCATAGCCTTCAGCGCGCAATTGGGTGAGAATACGCTCTGCGTCAGAACCAGCTTTTGGACACCCTAAGGAAACGAAACCGACTTTAGGTACGGCTGTTTTAGTTAATTTATTGATCATAGAAACCTAAGAAACTTTAAAAATTAAATATGTATATTATTGCGATTGCTTGGATGTATGTAGCGACCTTAATGGCTGCCACCGAAAAATCGATAGTAGCTGGATTACTCACTTTCCTTTTTTACGGCTTACTACCCTGCGCACTTTTCTTATGGCTGCTTGGCATCAAACACCGTAAATTTAAACAAGCCAAGCGAGACTTAGTCGAAGACACTATGCGCAATCCAGATAGTCACGACACCAAGGCTGATCAGTAAAACCTGCTGTAAAGTTGCTTTTAATTCGGTGCGCTTATGTAAACCAGGAATTAAATCGGCTACCGCCACATACAGTAGACTAGAAGCCGCTAAACCCAAAATTACCGGAATCCAGCTTTGTACATACTGCAGGGCGAAATAAGCCATTAAGCCACCCACTAATGTTGCAAGGCTTGAGACCAAGTTGAAAATCAAAGCTTGTTTTTTGCTATAGCCTGAATGCAATAAAATTAAAAAGTCACCCACTTCTTGTGGAATCTCGTGGGCAATAATCGCCAAAGCAGTCACCACTCCCAATTTGATATCCGCGGTAAAGGCGGCGGCAATTAAAATGCCGTCAATAAAATTATGAAAAGTATCGCCTATCATAATCATCATGCCACTACGCCCACTGTCATGTGAATGGCTATGGTGATGTTCTAGCAATACTGAAGATGGTGCCGTGGCGACTAACTTGTATTTATACTTAGTGTCAGCCTTCACTGAAGGTGTTGGACAATCTGCTTCGCTGTGCATAGCATGGACTTCGCAGTGATCACCATGGCAATGGCGCCATATGACCAATTTTTCCAACACAAAAAATAACAATAACCCCAGCAACAAAGTAGCAGATACAGTTTCTACGTTTTGTGTGAGGCTAAATGCGTGCGGCAAAATTTCCAGAAAAACCGCACCCAGCATAGCACCTATGGCATAGCTCACCAACATTGGCACCCAAGCCGTGCGCACACTGAGCGCAAAAATAGCCGCTAATGAAACGCTTAACACGCCTCCGAGAAGACTCGCCAACACAATCCAAGTTAAGGTGGAAAGTGAAGTCGCAGTTGAAGTAAAGCTCAACATTGTTGTCTCAAATATTGCATTAAAGGTTACACTTTTAAAATGGAAGTGTGCATTATAAACGAGCTAGAAGGCTGACGCGCTTTATACTGGATTTAATCCTTACCAACCACTCACTTTATTCGCGTTGTAGGCAACAGAAAATGACTCCAGCTTCAACAAACAAAACCCCTATAGTCCGCATGCCGGCCCTATTTATTGGTCACGGCAACCCAATGCTAGCGATTACTAGCAATCCTTACCGTGAAGCATGGCAAGCCCTAGGTGCTAGCTTGCCTCAACCCAAATGCATTTTATGTATCTCAGCGCATTGGCAAACCTTGGGTACGCAAGTATGCGTAGCCAAGTATCCAAAGACCCTGCATGATTTTGGCGGTTTTCCTACTGAGTTATTTGCCCAGCAATATGCCGCGCCTGGCGCACCTGAATTTGCACAGTTAACTCAAAGTTTATATCCTGTAGGCAAGATAAATACAAATGTCGACTGGGGCCTAGATCATGGTGCTTGGTGTATTTTGCAATCACTATTCCCAAAGGCTGATGTACCAGTATTTCAGTTAAGCTTGGATCTAAATTTAGACTTTAGCACCCATTTCAAACTGGCCGGGCAATTAGCACAACTACGTCAACATGGTGTGATGCTAATAGGTAGTGGCAATATTGTGCATAATTTAGCGCAACTCAATATGCAAGGAAAAACTGCTGACTGGGCACGTGATTTTGATCAATACGTTAAATCAGCTTTAGAAAATGGTGATGACGAGGCGCTAATGCATATTGAACGCGCTGGCCCCTGCGCAAGACTAGCCGTGCCCTCTGATGAGCATTACCTGCCTTTACTTTACATCGCTGCCGTGCGCGATAGCGCAGATCAAATGCAATTTATTACCGAGTCGTTTGACCTAGGCACACTCAGTATGCGGAGTGTGCTTTATAGTTAAGCGCTGTCATACTGAAAATAACATAGAGTGTAGAAATCTACATTGTTAGTAAGAGTCTGCAAACGACCTTTTATTAGACCGAACGTTCGACACCACTGTGTGGTTGCACTTATTGTTTAAGGTATTTAACTACTTCAGTTTTATTTTTGTGGATGGGATTGGTTTCCTTTTTAGCATGCAAATAGTTCCACTAAAATAACTTATTTCTATCGAATGTTCGATGGCAAACTTTTTATATTTTTTATAGTCGTATTTTTAATATGAAAGCATAATTTATGCGTCTATTCTTAAAATAAGAAATTAAGGAACCAAAATCATAAAAAAGATTAACCTAGTCACTAAAAAGTGCACCCCTTGCCAAGGTGGTATTCCGCCAATGTCCTGTGATGTCGCAGAAAAGTATTTAAAAGAAGTGCCAGAATGGGCATTACTTGACAATGCATCAAGATTAAAACGTACTTTCAAAGTTGATAACTTTGTAGATGCAATGCAATTGGCTCAGCGTGTTGGTGAGTTATGCGAAGCAGAAGGCCATCATCCAGACCTCACGATTGGCTGGGGTTATTGTAGAGTCGAATTCCAGACGCACAAAATTAGTGGGCTACACGAAAATGATTTTATCTTGGCAGCCAAGGTCAATCATCTGGCTGAGACCAAATAAATAAAACAAAAGCAGACCAAATGAGGAATTCGGATTCACTCATTAATATAGATACAGAATCTAATGAAAGTGGCTGACATATGATGAAAAAAATCACGATTATTTTCTTTTGTAGCTTATTGCTTGCATGTCAAACAACATCAAGCAATGCTGATCGAGTGCTTAGCTTAGGAAAAAATCCAATATTGCCAGAGCCAAGTTCATCGTTTATTCCCACCGTCAATATAGCGAAGGCATCTCAATGGCCTGATGGCGTAATGCCTCACGTTAACGACAATTTCTTGATTAATGTTTATTCAAAAGAACTCATGCATCCTCGATGGTTATATGTATTACCTAATGGCGATGTCCTAGTGGCACAAAGCAACAAACAATCCGCAAAAAAAAATAAAGGATTAAAAGAAATAATTGCTGAACACTTTATGAAACAAGCTGGAGCTAGCCAAGAGAGTCCAGATAAAATCACTTTGCTACGAGATGCAAATGGAGATGGAGTCGCGGAACTGGCGATAGATTTTCTTAAAGATCTACATTCTCCCTTTGGTATGTCATTAATTGGTAATGACTTATACGTAGCAAACACTAATGCAATCATGCGGTTTCATTACGAATTAGGAGAAACCAAGATTGACACTAAACAATACCCACCTGAAAAAATCATTGATTTACCTGAAGGAGAAATTAATCATCATTGGACTAAAAATATTATCGCCTCTAATGATGGGTCAAAACTTTATGTCACAGTCGGTTCAAATAGTAATATTGGAGAAAATGGATTAGATCAAGAAATAGATAGGGCAGCTATTTGGGAGGTTGACCTTAAAACAAAGAAGAAGAAAGTTTATGCATCTGGCTTAAGAAATGCCAATGGCCTCGCTTGGCAAAGTAATACTCATAATCTCTGGACAGTGGTTAATGAACGTGATGAATTAGGTGATAATTTAGTACCAGATTACTTGACCTCTGTTCATGAGGGTGATTTTTTTGGTTGGCCTTATAATTATTATGGTACTCATCAAGATCCAAGAGTCAAAGAACCGATGCCAAAGAACTTACTTCCACGCTCACCTGATTACGCTCTGGGTGCCCATGTTGCAGCATTAGGATTAGTTTTTTCTCCAACATCAATGTTTCAGAGGCCCTATAACGAAGGGGCATTCGTGAGCGAGCACGGTTCATGGAATAGAAAGCCTAGAAGCGGATACAAAGTCATTTTTATTCCATTTAAGAATAACGAACCACAAGGCATGCCTATTGATATTGTTACGGATTTTGTTGTCGATGACGATGCCTATGGAAGACCTGTTGGCTTAGCGATCGACAGTAGGGGTAATCTATTGATTGCTGATGATGTAGGCAACCGTGTTTGGAAAGTACGGCATAAATAATTTTTTACGTTAAGTAAATTGACCATTTTTATAGGCAAGATTAATGCTATATAGATTCTAGCCAGATCAAGCTAGCCATGCGACCAGTCACGTTATCACGCCTAAATGAATAGAAACGCTCGACTTCGCTGTAGGTGCAAAATTCTGTATTGATGGTAGCGCCATAAATTTGGCTCACCCCAATGCTTTGCAATCGCTGCTTGGCTAATAGATAAAGATCACATAGCCATTTATCGGCATGTGGTTTAAAAGCGAGACTGGCATGTGTGTCTACTGCAATAAACTGCGTGCGCACATCATCCCCTACTTCAAAAGATTGGGGGCCGATTGCTGGGCCTAGCCAAGCTAAAACTTCGCTGGCAGGCACTGCCATTTCATGCACTGCCGCTTCAATGACTCCATCACACAAACCGCGCCAACCTGCGTGCACTGCTGCCACTACCGTGCCCTTAGTATCGCAAAGTAAAACTGGCAAACAGTCGGCAGTCATGGTGGCACACACGACATTGGCAAGCGCACTATAAGAAGCATCGGCATCTTGCAAGCCCCTGCTTGATGAAGCGTTTATCACCTCTATGCCATGCACTTGGTTAATCCAAACTGGAGAGCTAGGTAAGTAAGGCGCTAGCAATTGTCGGTTGTGTTCTACAAAAACGTGGTTATCACCAACATGCGCACCTAAATTTAGACTGGCATAAGGCCCAACACTAACTCCACCAACACGTGTGGTTTGCAGAGCTTTAACATTAGCCGGTGCGGGCCAATTAGGAAGAATAAAGTCTAGTTGACGCATGCTCACTAAGTTTCTTCGTCTGGTTCCAGATCGCCATCATCTTCAAGTTCGCCTTCATCGTCAGCGTATTCATCATCGTCAAACTCATCATCATCTTCGTAATCTTCGTCGGAGAGATAGGGTTCTGATCTAAGACCTCCAAAACTTAACTCAAACTCTTCTTCGTCAACAGGTCGCTCGTCTTCATGACGCATGGCTTCAAGCAATGCTTTCATGTCATCCGCCAACTCAATTTGCCACTCCACAAACTCATCGGTTTCTGGGTGTAGCAACCCAAGTTTAATCGCATGCAAAGCTTGTCGCTTAAATCCATCAACCGCATCACGAAGGGTTTGCGTCATAGCACGTATCGGCACGATGCCGCGAAAGCCATATACTGGGTCCCCCACTATCGGTGCTTTTAGGTGTTGCATATGCACGCGAATTTGATGGGTACGCCCAGTTTCTAAATTGCAACGCATATATGTTTGCACTGCAAAACGCTCAAGCACCTCATAACGCGTCACTGCGGGCTTGCCAGAACGGTTAATAGCCATTTTGGTACGTGAGCGTGGATCTCGGCCTATCGGCTGATCGATAACCCCATTGCGCCAGATTTGACCCCAAACAATGGCACGGTATTCACGCTTAACAGTACGTGCTTGTAATTGGCGTACTAAATTAGTTTGTGCAGCCAAAGTTTTGGCCACCACCAACAAGCCACTCGTGTCTTTATCTAATCGATGCACGATACCCGCGCGCGGCACATCTTTTAAATGTGGTGCATGAAATAACAAAGCATTAAGCAAGGTACCGCTCCAATTGCCTGCGGCAGGATGCACCACCATACCAGCAGGCTTATTCACCACCAAGATGTGCTCATCTTCGTAAACAATATCTAAAGGAATATTTTCTGCAGTAAAGGCGTAGCTTTCAGGTTTAACCTGCACCTGCACCACCACCTGCTCACCGCCCCATACCTTGGTTTTAGAAGTAGTAGCAGCAGCATCAAGCATGACTAGACCTTCTTTAATCCAAGCTTGTAAGCGTGAGCGTGAGTGCTCTGGTAACATACGTTGTAGGGCAATATCTAAGCGTAAGCCGCCTAAATCATGGGGAATGGTAAGAGATATGCGAGTAGCGTCTGTCATCGGTTATAATTGTGCTTAATTCTTAAAGGTGGTTTTGGCATGAAGTATATCTTAGTTTTAATGTTTGCTTTGTTACTCAATGGTTGTGCGATCTTTGGTCCACCCTCCGAACTGGACGACACTAAGGGTTGGACCGCTGAGCGCATCTACGCTGAAGGTGCAGACAAGATGCTTAATAAAGAATATGACAAGGCTATTATTTACTTTGGCAAACTTGAATCACGCTATCCTAATGGTCGCTTTGCAGCGCAAGCGCAGCTTGAAATCGCTTATGCGCAATACAAAAAACAAGACCCAATATTATGTGTAGCTGCTGCTGATCGTTTTATTAAACTGCATCCCAATCACCCAAATGTTGACTACGCTTACTACTTAAAAGGGTTGGCAGTTTTTAACGAGCGCGGTGTAATCGAAAAACTAAGTAAACAACAAATTAGTGACCGCGATCCTCGCTCACTTCGTGACTCTTTTGCCACGTTTAAAGAATTGGTCAGCCGCTACCCAAACAGTAAATATGTAAAAGATGCATCGCAACGTATGGTGTATTTAGCCAATAGCTTAGCAGAGCATGAGTTACACGTAGCGCACTATTATATGAAACGCCAAGCTTATTTAGCCGCGGTCAACCGCGGTAAATATGTCATTGAATTTTACCCACAATCACCTAGCGTAGAAGAAGCATTGATTATTATGATCAGTGCTTATGACTTACTGAGCTTAGATGATCTAAAAGACGACACCATACGGGTATTAAAAACCAATTACCCTAACAGCGCATTCTTAGGCAAAAATGCGCCTACTGATGAACGTGTTTGGTGGAAATTCTGGGAGAGTTTGTACTAAGGCGTTATTAAGATAGCGCGCATGAAGCGCGCCATCTATTCAATCACAACGCTAGTGTTTATTCACTAGCGTTTTTTTGCACTTCTATCTTTGTCTTCAACAATCTTCTTGGCTTTCAATTCAGCTCTGTGAGCGGTTTTACGTCGACGCATACTGACAATGCCTTCACCAGGCTTACGTTTATCATCATCCTCAGCAAAGGGGTTGCTGCCTTGTTTATATTGAACACGTAGCGGCGTGCCTGACAACTGAAAGGTTCTGCGGAACGTTTTTTCTAAGAAGCGTGTATAAGCGTCTTTGACACCATCAACATGGTTACCATGCACCACCACAATTGGTGGATTACTACCGCCCTGATGGGCATAACGAAGCTTTGGACGAATGCCACGACTGATTGGTGGTTGATGTTGCTGTACTGCATCAATCAATACACGGGTAAGTTGTGGCGTTGAAAGTTTGGCAAACGCAGCTTTAAAAGCCACATCCACTGACGTAAATAACTCAGGTAGACCCTTCTTACGTAACGCAGAAATATAGTGAAATTCAGCAAAATCCAAGAACATCAACTTTCTATCAATTTCACGTTTGACCCAATCTCGCTCTTCTTCTTTGAGGCCATCCCACTTGTTAATCGCCACAACCAGAGCACGACCCGCTTCTAAGATGTAGGCTGCAACGTGAGCATCTTGTTCAGTGATACCTTCTTGCGCATCAACCACCAAGATCACCACATTAGCCTCTTCAATCGATTGTATGGTTTTAATGACTGAGAATTTTTCTACAGCCTCCAATACACGACCACGCTTACGTACGCCTGCAGTATCAATCAAAGTGTAGTGCTTACCGTTTTTTTCTAAATCTATTGATATAGAGTCACGCGTAGTGCCTGGTTCATCAAAAGCAATCACACGATCTTCGCCTAGCAAAGCATTGACCAGTGTTGATTTTCCTACGTTAGGACGGCCAACAATAGCGACCTTAGGCACACGATCTGCGCTGTAATCTTCCTCTGGCTCTGGCTCAACCTCTTGAAAACTTTCCAAAGCCAAATCAATAATGTCTTTAACACCTTCGCCATGTGCGGATGAAATAGAGAGAGGGTCGCCTAAGCCTAATTCATGAAATTCGGCACTCACCACTGCTTTATTCATGCCTTCAGTTTTATTTACTGCGAGCAATACTGGACATTTACAGCGGCGTAAACGATTAGCCACTTCCATATCTTGAGGGGTTGCGCCTTGACGACCATCCACGATAAATATAATGACATCGGCTTCATCAATGGCTAATAGTGTTTGCACTGCCATGGCTTTTAAAATACCACTATCTGTATTTGGCTCAAAACCACCAGTATCAACGACCAAATAAGGCTGACTTGCACCAACACCACGTCCGTAGTGGCGATCGCGCGTTAATCCAGGTAAGTCAGCGACTAAAGCATCACGACTTTTGGTTAATCGATTAAATAATGTGGATTTGCCGACATTGGGTCGGCCAACCAGAACAATGGTAGGTAACATACGAGCCTTCTAAATAGTGCTTAAGTTAAATAAATTTAACTTAGTAATATGAACTTAAGCTGCTATAGCTAAGTAATTCTTGAACCACTCAGGCCAAGCCTGAGTTTTGATTATTTGATTTGAATCGCGTAAACGCCACCATCGCGAGCTTGTGCTAGCAAGGTGTTGCTGTTAATCAACGTCATTTTTGGCATAATTTGACTACTATTCGTTTTTACTCTAGCAGCGATTGCGCCGTCTTCACGATTTAAAAAGTGCACATAACCTTCTACGTCGCCAACTGCAACCAAGTTTCCCATTGGCACAGGCGTCGAGAGTTGACGATTTTTAAGTGCTGCTTGGCGCCAATACGTTTTGCCTGTTGCATAATCTAAGGCATATACAGAACCAATCGCGTGCGATACGAAAATGCGCGCATCCTCTGCATCTAAGCCAGTTAGGCTTGAAATATCTCGATTCCATACGACACGGCCTGAATTTCTATCTACGGCAGCAACCCGACCTTGATAAGCTACTGCGTATACCAATGGACCATCCACGACTGGCAAGCTTGTAATGTCAGCAATACGTTCAATCTCAGTGACCCCTTTAGGTTGTGCCACTGAAGCTTCCCATAAGCCTTTGCCATTGTCAGCGCGCACTGCTACCAGCTTACCACCGGCAAAACCAGCGTAAACCACACCCCCATCAACCACCAATCCTGCAGAACTTCTCAATGTGAGGGCTGGACTAGTTCGGTCATATACCCACTTACGGCTACCATCACTGGCATTAATGCCAAAAATCCGGCTATCGCCAGTTCGCACGATGACCAATCCATCAAAATACTTAGGTGGGCTTAGCGCTTCGCTACTTAGCTTAGACTTCCATTGCATTTTACCAGCTAGATCAAAAGCATAAACCACGCCACGTTGCGTACATACCATGACTAAGCTACCGCCGACACCCACCCCGCTAGAAAGGTTTTCACCAGCATTCACGCGCCACAATTGCTTACCAGTAATGGCATCAAACTTAACCACATCCCCATTAGCGGCTGCCACATACGCATAACCGGCTTCAACTACTGGTGTAAATGCATATCCACCCGCATCACCTACTTTGGCTTGCCATAGTACATTCGCGTTAGAGGTGGCTTTAATTTCCGTCAATGCCTCTGGTGGATCTGAAGCCTCATGACCAAAAATACGATCAGAAATATCGGTTTTAAGATCAGTAATACTGCTACAAGCGTTTAAGAGCAGTAAACTCGAAAGTAAAATTGGATTAAAATACTTTTTGATAGACATTATGGACAAAAACTATACTCCAGCCAGATTTGGTGCCGCCAACTCAATGTCAGCACCAATGGTTAATTGCAAATAGTAACTAGCGACTTCTTGATTAAGCAATGATGATTTAACCTAGCGACTCTAACTTTTGTTTGGTAAGAGCACGGTATTTACCTTGAGGATCCAATTTAGCCAAAGCTTCTTGATAAGCCAGCTTAGCCTCAGTCGTTTTTCCCATACCAACCAAAATGTCGCCTTTTAAATCAGCAAATAAACCATCAAAACCAGCATCATGTTTAGCCGCCAGCAATTTAAGTGCGCCGTCAGTGTCTTTTTCCTCAGCTAATATATTAGCCAATTGCAAGCTAGCGAAAGCCGCCACCGAAGTTTCCTGCGCGTGACTCACAGTCCAAGTCAGTTGTGCTTTTGCACTTTTTGCATCACCAGCTTGATAGTTAGCTTTAGCTGCAAATAGAGCTGCACGGCCAGCGTACGGGGTTGCACTATACTTCTCCATCAATGTGGCAGATTTACCCTGAATCGCTTTTAAGTCTTTTTCATCAGTCACTAACAACTCTTGATACTGCGTTGATGCAGCAACTGCTTGATTACTTTTGTAGTAGGTCCAGCCTTGAAATACGGCATAAGCCAATAATGCGGCCAAGGCAGCATTAATCAGCATTTTTCCGTAGAGTTTCCACCACGCCTTAAATTCATCTAACTGTTCTTGCTCTTCTAAATCATATGCCATTTCTTTTCCTAAATTCTACTTATCTAAGTTAATTTTTATATATTTTTCAGGCTGTTAAACCCAGAAGCTAAGCCGCTTTTTTACCAGGAATGGACGCCAATAAATTGCGCGTGTACTCATGTTGAGGTTGCCTGTAAATATCCACAACCGAGCCCTGCTCTACTACCTTACCTGCGTTCATTACCACGATATCGTTGGCAATATGGCGTACCACTCGTAAATCATGGCTAATAAACACATAGCTCAGAGTCATTTCCTGCTGTAATTCTTTTAATAACAACAATATCTGCGCCTGTATTGATACATCTAGTGCCGATACAGGTTCATCACACACCACTACTTTTGGTTGCAACACTAAAGCCCGCGCAATGCCGATACGCTGTCTTTGCCCGCCAGAAAATTCATGCGGATACTTTTGCATATCAGCTTCACTAAGACCCACACGCTTTAGCATAGTAATTACTTGCTGTTGCTGTGTCGCTTGATTACCTATTGCGTGAATCAGCAACCCTTCACCTACAATTTCACCCACACGCATGCGAGGATTCAGTGAAGCAAACGGATCTTGAAACACCATTTGCAGATCTTTACGTGCTACTCGGAGCTCTTTACCGTTCATTTTGGACAAATCTTGTCCCGCAAACAGCACTTCTCCACTATCCAAGGGTTGCAATTGTAACAGACAACGTGCCAAGGTGGATTTACCACTGCCAGATTCCCCTACCACAGCTAAGGTACTTCCGCGACGTAAACAAATACTGACATCATCCAGCGCTTTAACCAAGGTTGTTCCAAAACCAAATTTACCGCTACGCTGGGTATAGGTTTTGACTAAATGGTTCGCGACTAAAACGTTATCAGTCATAGCATCTCCTCCTCTAACAACGCTACAGGAGATAACTCGTCCAACCAACAATAATCAATCGGTTGCAAGGGTTTTATACCATCAACATCTGGCACACACGCCAACAAAGCTTTGGTGTAAGGGTGCTGCGGATGATTTAATACGTCCGACTTAGTGCCAGACTCAACAATTTGTCCTCTAAACATCACCACCACGTTGTCTGCAATGTCGGCCACTACACCAAAATCATGGGTAATAAATAGCATCCCCATGTTCATGCGATTTTTAAGAGAGTCAAGCAGTTTAAGTATTTGGGCTTGTACGGTAACATCAAGCGCGGTGGTAGGTTCATCAGCGATGAGCAATTGGGGTTCGCAAGCAATACTCATGGCAATCATGACGCGTTGCCTTTGCCCACCGGACAGCTCATCAGGATAACTATTGGCACGGCCCACTGGTATACCGACCATCTCTAATAAACTGGCTATCCTAATTTTGAGGGCAGAGCCTTTTAATCCCAAATGTGTCGTTAGGCTTTCACCAATTTGATATCCTATGGTAAGCACCGGATTGAGTGATGTCATCGGCTCCTGAAAAATCATGGCAATTTTGGCACCACGAATTTTGCGCAAACTTTCAGCGTCTAGATGCGCAAGATTAAGTACGCCTAACTCAGCATCATTAAATAGCACTTTGCCACTACTTAACTGCAACTGCTTAGACAGCAACCCCATCACTGACAATGCAGTTAAACTTTTGCCACTGCCCGACTCACCAACAACACAGGTTGTTTTACCGGCTTCTATACTAAAGCTGACATCATTTACCAGCCAATGACTGGGCGACTTTTTGGACGCTACGCTTAGATGCTCAAGCTGGAGCAATGGTCGGCCACTATTTATAGTATCAACACTTGATTTAACGGTCATTGTCTACTCAGTTTTATAGATGGGCTACTGGCTACGGTGCGTAACCAAGTGCTTAATCGCCTCATCAATGCTACATATTAATTGCTCGCCGCTAGCCTGCATAGGCTTTAAAATCACCCGTTGCTGAGCCACTTCATCATCGCCCAATATCAAGGCAAACTGCGCTTGGCTTCTATCAGCTTTTTTCATCTGTGATTTAAAACTACCGCCACCAGCGTGCAACACCACTTCGATTTTGGCATTACGTAATTGTTCGGCAATCTTAAATGCTTGTTGTTCCGCTAAATCACCTACATTAACCAAATAAACCTGAGGAGCATCGCTAGCACTAACTCCGTATTCTTGCATCAATAAGAATACTCGCTCCAAGCCTATACCAAAACCACAGGCAGGCGTTGCATCCCCACCTAAACGCTCAACCAAAGCATCATAACGGCCACCACCAGCAATCGTACCCTGTGCGCCTAATTTAGTGGTCACCCATTCAAACACCGTACGATTGTAATAATCCAGACCACGCACCAATCGCGCATTAATCAAATAAGCCACACCAGCTGCATCCAATAATGCACATAACCCATCAAAATGTGCGCGGCTTGCTTCACCTAAACTATCAATGAGCTTTGGAGCAGATTCGCACAAGGCTTGCATGCGTGGATTTTTACTATCTAAAATACGTAAGGGATTCGTATACAAACGACGCGTAGCATCTTCATCTAACACCTCTAAATGCTGCTCAAAATACTGAATCAATGTGCTTCGATACGCAGTGCGTTCATGCGCATCACCTATGCTGTTAATTTGCAACGCTACATCGACAATACCTAACTCACGCCACAACCTAGCCAGCAATACAATTTGTTCCGCATCTACCTGCGGACTATCAAAACCAAAAGCCTCCACACCAACTTGATGAAACTGGCGCTGACGACCCTTTTGCACATTCTCGTGCCTAAACATAGCGCCGCTATACCAAAGCCTTACCGGGCCGTTATACGTTAAGTTATGTTCAACTACTGCACGCACACAACCGGCAGTGCCTTCAGGACGTAAGGCCAAGTGATCGCCATTTAAATGATCTTCCCATGCGTACATTTCTTTTTCGACGATATCTGTATGCTCACCTACAGAACGCACAAATAAATCGGTAGGCTCTACCAAGGGCATACGTATATTTTTATAGCCGTATTGGGATAGCACCCGACGGGCTGTATCTTCAAGCCTAAACCATAATGCTGTATGCTCAGGTAAAATATCGTAAAAACCTTTAACGCTTTGAAATTTAGCCGGCTTCAGAACTTTAGCTTCAGATTTTTTTGTATTTTGGACTATTTGAGTTTGTTTTTCTTGGTCAGACATTATGCGATTACTTTGATTGGAATAGTTTTGTTGATTGGGCTAGCGGCGGCCTGATGTAGCTTACCTCCTAGCGCGTAGTGGGTCTGAACATAGTCTTCGACAATTGCTTGAAACTCTTGGGCAATATGATCACCTTTAAGTGTTACCGTTTTTTCACCGTCAACGAATACTGGCGCGACTGGGGTTTCTCCTGTCCCAGGCAAGCTAATGCCAATATTAGCAAGCTTAGATTCACCAGGACCATTTACGACACAACCCATCACAGCCACATTCATATTTTCCACCCCAGCGTAATTCTCACGCCATAGCGGCATTTGATTGCGCAAGTAGGTTTGGATTTGCATTGCCAACTCTTGAAAATAGGTTGAAGTCGTGCGACCGCAGCCAGGGCAAGCGGTCACCAATGGTGTAAAAGAACGGATGCCCATCGTTTGTAAAATTTCTTGCGCCACAATTACTTCTTTCGTGCGTGATTCATTAGGCTCAGGGGTCAGTGAGACTCGTATAGTATTGCCTATCCCCTGTTGAAGCAGTAAGGCGAGCGCTGCGGTAGAGGCGACAATACCTTTAGATCCCATGCCCGCTTCGGTCAGCCCCAAATGCAATGGGTAAAGGCTACGTTGCGCTAAGTCGCTATAGACCTTAACCAAGTCCTGCACATTACTAACCTTGCAGGAAATAATAATTTGATTGGGTGCCAGGCCTAAAGCAACAGCTTGCTCTGCACTTTCCAATGCCGATTGAATTAAGGCTTCACGCATGAGTGCATCTGATGATAGAGGCTCATCCCGCTTAGCGTTATCATCCATCATTTGCGCCATTTTGGCTTGATCAAGACTGCCCCAATTAACCCCAATACGCACAGATTTTTTGTAATAGATCGCAGCTTCTATCATCGCAGCAAACTGCTCATCCCGCTTAGTGCCTTTACCGACATTGCCTGGATTAATACGGTACTTAGCCAGTGCCTGTGCGCATTCAGGATATTGCGCTAATAGTTTATGGCCGTTGTAATGAAAGTCTCCAACCAATGGCACATTGCAACCCAAGGCATCCAAGCCACGCCGCACGATAGCGACCTGAGCGGCAGCCTCAGGAGAGTTGACGGTGATACGCACCACTTCGCTGCCCGCTTGCCATAACCCATACACTTGTTTAATCGTGGCTTGCGCATCAGCTGTATCAGTATTGGTCATGCTTTGTACTACTACTGGCGCGCAGAGTGTACCGCCTACCCCTCCACCCACTGGCACATGACCAATCATCACCTGCAATGTCTTACGGGGGTGATTTAGGTGTACTAAAGTACCACTCTCAGAAGCGATGTTCACCATTTATTCCAAAGTTAGGCGAGCAACATTATTATGCGTAGAGGCAGTCAAATCGACTGGCTTGTCTAACAACGTCAAACGTGTGCTTTTAGCATTACCGATCCATATTGATAATGGTAGCTCACCTTCAAAACTCTCTGTACTGCCCGCGGCTAACTTCTTCTCAAAAATAACCTTACCTGACTTATCCTTAGCTTGAATCCAGCTAGACTCAGTACATGTCACAGTCACTTTTTTAGACATAGTGGCTGGCACATTTACTTTAGGTTCAACTTTGGCTAGCGACTCCAACTTAACAACTGATTTAGGTTCTGCGAGAACGGCTACTGGTGTTACTGAATTTGAAGCAGATGACGCTGCATCTGTATTAGGCAAATTTAAGACCTCTGCATCAGACCCAACTAAGCGTTCCGCTGCAGGCAAAGCTATTTCTGGCAACGGTTGCTCTACCACTAAATGTTCAGTTGCATTTAACTTTTCCACTGCCGGTTTTTCAGACTTTGGCATGTAAGCAAACCATAACAACACAAATACCATCAGCACAACGCTACCTAAAACGTACTTAAACCATAAATGATTGCCTTTAGTTGGCATCTCAAAGTGCATAGATGACTTTACGAGAATTGCGTCCGGCAACCTGTCGGGCACTTGGGCACGGTAGATGGCCAATAACGGCTCTGCATCAAAATCTAACAGACGTGCGTAATTGCGAATAAAACCACGAGTTACCATAGGATCTGGCAAAGCGGCAAAGTCACTATTTTCCAAGTCAGCAACTTGCTTAATACTTAGACGTAAAGTATTAGAAACATCTTGCTGCGTAAGTTGCTTAGCTTCTCTGGCTACCGCCAATCTGCCACCCAATGTGCTAGGCTCCGCTTGCTCTATCAAGTCATTCACTACCAATTTATCTTCCATTGTTATTTTCCGATTTGCAAAGTGACTTTAGCCGCAACCACGTCGTTATTAAACTGTATGTTCGCCAATTGATAAGCTCCAGCAGCCCATCATGGCACTTATTGTAAGGTTTTATTTAAATAGACTTCAGTACCAAATAAAATTTTATTCCGTAATAAACTTACACTAGCCTTCATTGCAGCAACTCAATTGGAATGCGTTTAGCTACACGCTGCGTTTTATCTAGCACTTTACCCGCTAGTTGACCACATGCAGCATCGATATCTTCACCGCGGGTTTTACGGACAGTGACCACATAGCCAGCCTGCATTAAAATATCACGGAATACACGGATGTGACTAGCTTTAGACGTGTCATAACCACTGCTTGGAAATGGATTAAATGGAATTAAGTTAAACTTGCATGAGACGTTCTGAACCAAAGCCAGTAGCTCATAAGCATGCTCGGCAGTATCATTGACGCCATCAAGCATCACATATTCAAAGGTAACAAAATCACGCGGTGCTTTTTCTAAATAGCGATTACAAGCAGCCATTAATTCTTTTAATGGATATTTCTTATTAATTGGCACCAACACATCACGTAACGCATCGTTTGGCGCGTGCAAACTAACCGCCAGTGCGACAGGACAATCTTCTTTTAATCTATCCATCGCTGGCACTAAGCCTGACGTTGATAACGTTACACGACGACGACTTAAGCCGTAAGCACTATCATCTAACATAATTTGCATGGCGGTAACTACATTGTCGTAATTTGCCAGCGGCTCTCCCATGCCCATCATGACGACATTACTGATAATGCGGTCAGAAATCGGTAATAGATCATAACCACTTTCTTGTCTTAGGGATTGATTAGCAATTGCCAACTGTCCAATGATTTCTGCAACACTTAAGTTGCGATTAAAACCCTGACGACCCGTAGAACAAAATGTGCACTCCAAAGCGCAACCTACTTGCGAGGAAATGCACAGCGTGCCACGTTCATCTTCTGGAATAAATACGGTTTCTATACTATTGGCTGCATCCGCTCCAATTAACCATTTGCGAGTACCGTCATTAGAAACCAGCTCAGACTGTACGGCAGGTAAGGAGATTGTTGCCTCAGCCGATAATTTTTCGCGTAATACCTTCGCAATATCGGTCATCTGCTCAAAATCATGCACCGCAAAATGATGCATCCAACGCATTAACTGCTTTGCTCGGAACGGCTTCTCGCCGCGTTCGGCAAACCATTGCGCCAGTTGTGGTTGATTGAAGTTGAGTAGATTAACCAAAATTGTTTTTTTACCTTATTAACTATTACTTACCGAAGAAGTAAGCGATTTCAATTGCAGCATTTTCTGCTGAATCTGAACCATGAACAGCATTAGCATCAATGCTTTCAGCGAAATCAGCACGGATTGTGCCAGCAGCGGCTTCTTTTGGATTAGTTGCACCCATTAAATCACGGTGTATTTGCACTGCGTTTTCGCCTTCTAGGGCTTGAATCATTACAGGACCTGAAATCATGAATTTAACTAAATCACCAAAGAATGGGCGTGCAGCGTGAACTGCGTAAAAGCCTTCCGCTTCAGCTTGTGTTAATTGTGCCATTCTTGCAGCTACAATTTTTAAACCTGCATTTTCAAAACGTGTGTAGATTTTACCGATTACATTTTTTGCTACTGCATCAGGTTTGATGATAGAAAGCGTGCGTTGAACAGCCATAACAACTCCATTAAATTAACTTATTGAAAAGAACGATAAAATACCATTTTTGGCACTTAAAATAAACCTACATTTTGCGATAGTTATTTGCAATAAGATTGTATAAAAGCTTTCACTATGTGGCAAAATCCAACAGCGATGAAAATTCTTGATGATTCAGTTCAATTGATATCGGCCACCTGCCCTGCGTGTGGCTTACTTTGTGATGATCTGCTCGTAAGCAACTCCACGTCAATATCAGTTAAAAATGGTTGTCAAAAAAGCCAAATTTTCTTTACACAAGCCGTTTCAAATACGAGCCCCAGCATGTTTGGAGTGGATTGTGATCTTAATGCGGCAGTCATAGCCGCCGCGAAAATTCTAAATGACAGCAACCAGCCTTTATTTGCTGGCTTAGGTACTGAGGTGCAAGGCATGCGTAGCGTGATGGCTTTGGCCGAGAAAGTAGGTGCTACCCTTGATCATATGCATAGTGAATCCACAGTACGCAACACATTAGCCATGCAAAATAGTGGCTGGCAAACCACCACGCTGACTGAAGTTAAAAACCGTGCCGATCTAATCGTAGCCATCGGCACTAATATCGTTACTAGCCATCCGCGTTTTTTCGAAAAGTTAGTATGGAATGTTGATACCTTATTTAATAAAGCTACCCCTGAGGTGATTTTCTTAGCGGCAACTGGCAACACCAGTGCTGGTATTTCACCAGATGGCCACGCGCCCACCATCGTAACTGCGGAAACTGCAGACTTACCAGCTATCATGAGCGCTTTAAATGCACTGGCGCACAACAAAACATTAGATGCTCACGAAATTGCCGGAGTGAGCTTGACTGCATTAAAAGCCGTGCTTGCAAAAATAAAAGCCGCTAAATATGCAGTAATTGTATGGTCAGTTGGCTGTTTAGAAATTACCCATGCAGAACTAACAGTGCAAAGCATTACCCAGCTTATCGCCACACTTAATGAAAACACCCGAGTCACAGGACTGCCACTAAACTCTGGCGACGGGGACTCCAGCATCAACAATGCCAGCGCCTGGCTAAGCGGTTACCCAACGCGTACTCGCTTTAATGTCCACCAACGCGGTGGAGAATTTAGCTACGACACTTATCACTATTCCACCCAACAACAACTTAACAATTGCGATGGGCTATTATGGATTAGCACCTTTAATGCCTACGCTCCGCCGAGTAGCCTTGCTCCGACAATTGTTATCGGCCATCCTGATATGCAATTCACACAAGCCCCAGATGTATTTATTCCAGTTAGCATTCCAGGCTTGAATCAAGCTGGCACCATGTTCCGTATGGATAGCTCTGTGGCCTTACCGCTTAAGTCTTTGCGTAAGCAGGTCTTACCAACATTAAGTGACGTGCTTAGGCAGATTGAGACATTATTAGCATGATTACTCAGCTTAAAAATGGCAAGCTGTACGATCCAACCAACGGCAAAGATGGCGTGATTCAGGATATTTATATTCGTGGCGGGCGTATTATTGACAAGCCCAATAGTACTGAAAAAATATCACATAGTATTGACCTAAGCGGAAAAGTCGTCATGGCCGGTGCCATTGATATGCATAGCCATATCGGCGGTGGAAAAATTAATATTGCGCGCATGATGTTGCCGGAATTTCAGGAATCACGCCGCTATAGCGAACCAGAAGCACATATCTGCAACCCTAATTGCAGTCACCATGCTACACCGAGCACGACTGAAACTGGCTTTCGCTACATAGAAATGGGATACACCGCAGCTTTTGAACCTGCCATGATGCCAATCAACGCTAGACAGGCGCATCTAGAAATGGCGGATACGCCCATGATAGACAAGGGCGGCTACGCCATGCTTGGCAATGATGACTATTTCTTAAGATTGTTAGCAGCAGGCAAAGACCAAAAAGCCATTAACGACTATGTGGCTTGGACCTTGCACGCTACGCAGGCTATTGGCATTAAGGTGGTCAATGCGGGTGGCATTAGTGCATTTAAGTTTAATCAACGCAAGCTTGACTTAGACGAAGCGCACAGCTATTACCAGGTTTCAGCACGCGACATTCTGAAAAGTTTAAGCCGCGCCGTGTATGACTTAGGTATCGCCAAGCCTCTGCATGTGCATTGCAATAACTTAGGCGCCGCTGGCAACTTTGAGACTACATTAAAAACCATAGAAGCAGCCGATGGCCTGCCTATGCACCTAACGCATATTCAGTTTCATAGCTATGGCACAGAAGGTGACCGTAAATTTTCATCAGCAGCCGCCGAAATTGCACAAGCCATCAACCAGCATAAAAATATCAGCGCTGATGTCGGCCAAATTCTTTTTGGCCAAACTGTCACAGCCTCTGCCGATAGCATGATGCAACAAATCAATGCCAAACATGCTAATCCTAAAAAATCTGTGATTATGGATATTGAGTGCGATGCTGGTTGCGGTGTTGTGCCTTTTAAGTACCGTGATCAGAACTTTGTTAACGCCCTGCAATGGGCGATAGGCTTAGAAATATTCCTCTCTGTCAACGACCCCTGGCGCATATTTTTAACGACCGACCATCCTAATGGGGCCCCGTTTACTAGCTACCCACATCTTATCCGTTTATTGATGGACAAAAGCTTCCGCAATGAGGCTTTTGCTAAGCTTAATTTGGATGCGCAAGCCATGAGTAATCTTAAAAGCTTAGCGCGCGAGTATAGTCTTTATGAAATTGCCATTATGACTCGCGCCGGGCCAGCCAAACTTATCGGCATGCATGATCGTGGGCATTTGGGCGTTGGCGCCGGCGCTGATATTGCCGTGTATAACGAACAAGCGGACCGCGAAGTCATGTTTTCCAAACCGGCTTATGTGTTTAAAGATGGTGAAATGGTGGTAAAAGCTGGCAAGGTCGTTAAAGTAACTTGGGGGGCAACTTATACCGCCAAGCCTGAATTTGATATAGGTGTAGAACAAGACTTGAAGCAATATTTCGACCGCTACCACACCATGCAGTTAGCTAATTTCAAGATTGATGCTACTGAAATCAGTCAAGATGGCCGTGGTAGGATTATTGTAAGTAAGCAACATCCAATAAGAAGCTAAAGGGGATTAACTATGACTAGATTATATGGCAAAGAGCACCGTGGTATTCAAGATGAATTTGGTACTAGGAAGATGGCTGACC
>CAILXF010000033.1 GCA_903838125.1 uncultured Pseudomonadota bacterium
CAAAAAGCCAGCATTAAGCTGGCTTTTTGATTCAACAATGACTGACTTGCTAATTAGTCTGCAACTACAACTTCAGCACCAGTATCAGGACGATCTACCAACTCAACTAAAGCCATTGGAGCGTTGTCACCATTACGGAAACCACATTTCAATACACGTAAATAACCGCCATTGCGAGTTAAGTAGCGTGGACCAAGTTCAGCAAATAATTTACCTACGATATCACGGTCACGCAAACGACTAAACGCTAAGCGACGATTTGCTAAAGTTGGCGTTTTACCTAAAGTAATCAAAGGTTCTGCAAACTTACGCAACTCTTTTGCTTTTGGCAAAGTAGTTTTAATGACTTCATGACGTAGCAATGAAGCTGTCATGTTACGGAACATAGCTGCACGATGGCTGCTAGTACGATTTAATTTACGATTGCTATTACCGTGACGCATAGTAATTCCTTAAAGTTTCTTTAACTTAGTTAATAAAGCTTATTGACTAAGCTTTTTCAAGACCAACAGGTGGCCAGTTTTCTAATTTCATGCCCAAAGTTAGGCCACGCGTAGCGAGTACATCTTTAATTTCATTTAGTGATTTACGACCAAGATTTGGTGCTTTTAATAGCTCATTCTCAGTACGTTGGATCAAATCACCAATGTAAAATATATTTTCTGCTTTTAAGCAATTTGCTGAACGTACTGTTAACTCAAGATCATCAACTGGACGCAATAGAATTGGATCCACTTGAGGAGCTGATTTCACTTCAACTTCACTAGGAGCACCTTCAAGATCAGCAAATACAGACAACTGACCCATTAAGATACGTGCAGCGTCGCGAATAGCTTGTTCAGGTTCAATAACACCATTAGTTTCAACGTCCATGACTAACTTATCCAAGTCAGTACGTTGCTCAACACGTGCGCTCTCAACTTGATAGCTTACTTTGTTGATAGGACTAAATGATGCATCCACCATGATAAAACCAAGGATACGATCTTCTTCATTTGCTTTTTGACGAGCAGGAACTGGTTGATAACCACGACCCATCTCAACTTTAACTTCTAAGTTAAGTTTGCCACCTTTAGTAAGGTGAGCAATCACGTGATCTGGATTAACAATTTCAGCATCATGACCAGTTTCAAAATCACCAGCAGTAACAACGCCTTCAACTGATTTATTTAGAGTCAAAATAGTTTCAGATTTAGTATTTAACTTTAAAGCAACGCCTTTAAGATTAAGTAAGATATCTACTACATCTTCTTGTACGCCATCTAAAGTTGAGTACTCATGCACTACGCCATCAATTTTAACTTCAGTAATAGCAAAGCCTGGAATTGAAGACAATAAAACACGACGTAAAGCATTACCTAATGTATAGCCGAAGCCACGTTCCATAGGTTCTAGCGTTACGCGAGCACGCAATGGAGATAAGACCTCAACATCAACAACACGCGGTTTTAAGTATTCGGTAGGACTGTTTTGCATAGTTATACCTTTTAATATTTCATCAACGTATTTTGATAAATGTAATCACTTACCAAAACAATTATTCAAGTGAGCCGATTTAACGGCTCACTTACTTAGTTACTTAGAGTAAAGCTCAACTACCAATGATTCATTGATTGTTGCTGGCAACTCATCACGCTGTGGTTTAGCTTTGAATGTACCTGTTAATGCTTTCACATCAACTTCAATCCATGCTGGGAAACCACGTTGTTCAGCTGCTACAAGTGCGCTCTTAATACGCAACTGAGCTTTAGAAGCTTCTGCAACACTCACTACATCACCAGCTTTAACTTGGTATGAAGGAATATTGACACGGCGACCGTTAACCAAAATACTATTGTGACGAACAATTTGGCGTGCTTCAGTACGTGAACCACCAAGGCCCATTCTGAACGTTACATTGTCTAAGCGGCACTCAAGCAATTGCAACAAGTTTTCACCTGTAATGCCTTTTTTGCGATCAGCTTCTGCGTAGTAACTACGGAACTGCGCTTCTAATACGCCGTAAATACGACGTACTTTTTGTTTCTCACGCAACTGGACACCGTAGTCTGATAGACGTTGGTTGCGACGTTGACCGTGCTGACCAGGTGGGAAATTACGTTTTTCAATTGCACATTTGTCTGTAAAGCATTTTTCAGCTTTTAAAAAAAGCTTTTCGCCTTCACGACGACACTGACGGCACTTAGGGTCTAAATTTCTAGCCAAGGGATTCTCCTGTTATTTCTACTAAACTGAGCTTAAGCTCGGTTTAAATGCGGCGTTTTTTAGGTGGACGGCAGCCGTTATGCGGCACTGGCGTCACATCGGTTATGCTGGTAATTTTAAAACCAGCTGCATTAAGTGCGCGCACTGCAGATTCACGACCTGGGCCTGGGCCTTTAATACGCACTTCTAAATTCTTAACACCACTTTCCTGTGCTGACTTACCAGCAACTTCAGCGGCTACCTGTGCTGCAAAGGGCGTACTCTTACGTGAACCTTTAAAACCTTGGCCACCTGAAGTTGCCCATGACAACGCATTACCCTGACGGTCTGTAATGGTGATAATGGTGTTGTTAAATGAAGCGTGCACGTGGGCAATGCCCTCTGCAATATTCTTCTTAACTTTCTTTCTTACGCGTACATTAGCTTTTGCCATGTTGCACTTTCCTTACCAATAAATCGTACTTAAATTTGCGAATCTGCAATTTTAAAACTGAGATTACTTAGCTTGCTTAATTGCTTTAATAGGACCCTTACGTGTACGCGCATTAGTTTTAGTGCGTTGTCCACGAACTGGTAAACCACGGCGATGACGAACACCACGGTAACAATTCAAATCCATTAAGCGCTTAATATTCATTGAAACTTCACGACGTAAATCGCCTTCAACTTTTACTTTAGCAACTTCATCACGTAACTTTTCAACATCTGCATCATTTAGATCTTTCATTTTTGTAGATGCTAGAACACCAGCTGCAGCACAAATTTTTTGTGCTGTGTTACGTCCAATACCAAAAATCGCAGTTAATGCAATTTCAGTGTGTTTGTTATTTGGGATGTTTACCCCTGCTATACGCGCCATACCCTACTCCAAAATTTAGGTAAAACTAAAAAACTACAGCTTGAAAAAAGCCGAGGATTTTAACAGTTAATCCAACTTTTATCAATTAGCTTATCTATTCAATAATTTAATTAGCCGAACCAAAGGTTAATTGATTAATCAATTAACCTTGACGTTGCTTGTGACGTGGATCTGTGCAGATAATACGCACAACGCCACGACGGCGAACAACTTTACAATTACGACATAATGCTTTAACTGATGCACGAACTCTCATTTTAAACTCCATCACTTCTTAAACTGCGTATCTTAATAAAATGCCTAATTAACTACTGTTGAAACTATTTAGTGCTAGGGGCATTACCTTTAAAGTTAGCTTTTTTAAGCAAACCTTCATACTGATGTGACATTAAATGCGACTGAACTTGGGTCATAAAATCCATCGTAACGACCACAATAATCAGCAACGAAGTACCACCAAAATAAAACGGTGTATTAAATTTCAAAATCAAAAACTCTGGAAGTAAACATACCAACGTAATATACGCAGCACCAACTAAAGTTAATCTACCCATAATTCGGTCAATATACTTAGCGGTTTGATCACCAGGTCTAATACCAGGTACAAATGCACCACTTTTCTTTAAATTATCAGCTGTATCTTTTGGATTAAACTGCAATGCAGTATAAAAGAAACAGAAAAATACAATTGCCGTTGCAAACAGTAGGATATAAATTGGCTGACCAGGAGACAATGCCGCAGCAATATCTTTCAACCAGTACATACGCTCACTACTGCCAAACCAACCAGCTAAAGTCGCTGGAAATAAAATAATACTTGAAGCAAAAATTGGAGGAATTACACCAGCCATATTAAGCTTTAACGGCAAATGCGTAGTTTGCCCACCAAAAACCTTATTGCCTACTTGTCTCTTGGCATAGTTCACCGTAATTTTACGTTGACCACGCTCTACAAAAACAACTAAAGCCGTTACTAAAATCGTTGCTACTAGTAAGAAAAATGCTAGTGGAATACTGAAAGCACCAGTATTAACCATCTCAGCTGTTGAACCTACAGCACGTGGCAAACCTGCAACAATACCCGCAAAAATGATAATTGAAATACCGTTACCAATACCGCGTTCTGTAATTTGCTCACCCAACCACATCAAAAACATTGTTCCACTGACTAATGTAATCATTGCAGTTAATCTAAACACCATGCCAGGCTCTAAAACTAAACCAGGCTGGCCTTCTAAAGCAATTGCAATCCCTATGGCTTGAAACATTGCCAAGACAACAGTGCCATAACGCGTATATTTAGTTATAGTCCTACGCCCAGCTTCACCTTCTTTTTTAAGCTGCTCTAGTTGCGGAGAAACCGCCGCCATGAGCTGCATAATAATAGAAGCCGAGATGTAAGGCATAATACCCAAGGCAAACACTGTAAAACGCGAAAGCGCACCACCTGAGAACATGTTAAACATGCCCAAAATACCACCACTCTGCGATTGGAATAACTTAGCCAACACAACAGGATCAATACCAGGTACCGGAATATGTGCGCCTAAGCGATAAACAATTAATGCGCCTAGTACAAAAAGTAGGCGGCTTTTCAACTCACCCATTTTTGCTGCTGCTTTTAAAATACCGTCTTGTGCCAAGTTTGTACTCTTATGCTGCTTCTAAGATTTTACCGCCGGCTGCTTCAACTGCGGCGCGAGCGCCTTTAGTTAAAAGTAGACCTTGGATATTAAACTTAGCAGTTACATCACCTGACAAGAATATTTTTGCATTTCTTACAGTACCAGAAACTATATTCGCTGCTTTTAAAGCCAACAAATCAATAACTTCGTTAGGAATTAAAGACAATTCACTAGTACGTACATGAGCAGTTTTAGCTTTAGTCATAGACTTAAAACCACGTTTTGGTAAGCGACGTTGAATTGGCATTTGACCGCCTTCAAAACCGACTTTATGGAAACCACCAGTACGTGACTTTTGGCCTTTATGACCGCGGCCAGCTGTTTTACCTAATCCAGATCCGATACCGCGACCAACACGGCGACGAACTTTCTTTGAGCCTTCTGCAGGCTTAATTGTATTTAATTGCATTATGCCTCTACCTTTAAGAGATAGCTAACGGCGTTAATCATGCCGCGAATTGCTGGTGTATCTTGTAACTCAACCGTATGGTGCATGCGACGTAAACCTAAACCTTTTACAGTAGCTTTATGCGCTTCAATACGACCGATTACACTTTTAACTAGCGTAACTTTAATGCTTGATGCATCTTTTTTTGCTTTAGCCATGATTAGCCTCTAATTTGTTCAACTGATTTACCACGTTTAGCTGCAATTTCAGCTGGCGTGTTCATTGACTCTAAACCATTTAATGTAGCGCGAACCAAATTGTAAGGGTTAGTAGAACCAATACATTTTGCTACTACGTTAGTAACACCCATAACTTCGAAGATTGCGCGCATTGCACCACCAGCAATAATGCCAGTACCTTCAGAAGCAGGTTGAATGAATACTTTAGCTGCGCCATGTACACCCGTTACAGCATGGTGCAATGTGCCGTTTGTTAAATTAATTTTCAACATACCGCGACGCGCTTCATCCATTGCTTTTTGCACGGCAACTGGCACTTCACGTGCTTTGCCTTTACCCATACCGACAGCGCCATCACCATCACCAACTACTGTAAGAGCTGCAAAACTCATGATACGACCACCTTTAACCGTTTTACTTACACGATTAACTGCAATCATTTTTTCGCGCAAACCATCAGTCTGCTGCTGTTGCTGTTCCATTTCTCTAGCCATCATTAACCTCTTTAGCAATCAGACCAATTAGAAGGATAAGCCGTTTTCGCGAGCGGCATCAGCCAACGCTTTAATACGACCGTGATATTTATAACCTGAACGATCAAAAGCTACGGTAGTTACACCAGCTTTAATCGCTTTCTCTGCAATTAGTTTACCAATTACAGAAGCAGCTTCAATGTTGCCGCCATTTTTAAGATTTTTACGCACACTAGCCTCAACTGTTGAAGCACTTGCAATTACGATATCGCCAGATTCAGCAATAATTTGCGCGTACATGTGTGTATTAGTACGGTGCACACTTAGACGGGTAACTTTAAGCTCTGCAATTTTTGCACGGGTTTTACGTGCACGGCGCAAGCGATTATTTACGTTGTTCATTTTTTAAGCCTTATTTCTTCTTGGTTTCTTTAATTACTACAACTTCATCTGAATAACGAACGCCCTTGCCTTTATAAGGCTCCGGTGCACGGTATGCACGAATCTGCGCAGCAACTTGACCGATTACCTGCTTATCAACACCAGTTAACAGAATTTCTGTTGGTGTTGCAGTAACCACAGTAACGCCAGCTGGCATTTTATGGTTAATCGGATGTGAATAACCTAATTCTAAATTCAAAATAGCGCCTTGAGCAGCAGCCTTGTAACCAACGCCAACTAGCGTTAATTTACGGCTAAAGCCTTGAGATACGCCATGAACCATATTAGCTACCAAAGCGCGCAATGTACCAGACATTGCACGTGAGTGCTGTGCGTCAGAGGTAGCTTTAAACGTAATCGTTTCGCCTTCTCTTTTTAACACAACAGCATCAGTAAGCGGATGTGAAAGCTTACCTAATGGACCGCTGATATCGATTGAATTAGCACTTAATACCACTTCAACTTTTTCAGGAATGGCTACTGGATTTTTAGCAACACGTGACATTTGCTTCTCCTTAAGCCACTACGCAGAGCACTTCACCACCGATACCGGCAGCTTGGGCTTTACGATCTGTCATTACACCCTTAGATGTAGACATAATCGTCACACCAAGGCCATTCATTACTTTAGGAATCTCTTGAGACCCTTTATACACACGCAAACCAGGTTTACTTACTCGCTGTATACGCTCAATAACTGGGCGGCCAGCATAGTATTTCAAACTAATCGTTAAAGTAGCTTTACTACCCTCAGTTTGCACTGCGAAGTCTTCAACATAACCTTCATCTTTAAGCACGCTAGCAATAGCTGTCTTAACATTTGAAGAAGGCATAGTAACAACCGCTTTATTGACCATTTGTGCATTTCTAATGCGAGTCAACATGTCGGCAATTGGATCACTCATACTCATAGATCTATCCTCCTATTACCAGCTGGCTTTGGTGACGCCTGGCACTTGGCCACTCATCATCAAATCGCGTAACTTACTACGCCCAATACCGAATTTACTAAACACACCACGTGGGCGACCAGTTAAAGCACAACGATTACGAAGACGCACAGGACTTGAGTTGCGTGGCAATGCTTGAAATTTCAAGCGCGCTTCACGACGATCTTCAGGTGTTGATGTTGCGTCATTCATTGCTGCTTCAAGTGCAGCACGTTTAACAGCGAATTTACTTACAGTTGCACGACGTTTAACTTCGCGCTCTGTCATACAGGTTTTAGCCATGTCTTAACCCCTGAAAGGAAAACTAAACGCAGCAAGCAAAGCTTTTGCTTCTGCATCCGTTTTCGCAGTAGTAGTGATAGTAATGTTCATTCCACGAATTGCATCAATCTTGTCATATTCAATTTCAGGGAAAATGATTTGCTCTTTAACGCCCATGTTGTAATTACCACGACCATCAAAAGATTTAGCAGAGATACCGCGAAAGTCACGAATACGAGGAATTGCAACAGTAACTAAACGATCTAAGAATTCGTACATACGTTCGCGGCGCAATGTAACTTTGCAACCAACAGGATAATCATCACGAATTTTAAATGCAGCAACTGATTTTTTGGCTTTAGTTACAATTGCTTTTTGACCAGCAATTTTTTCCATATCGCCTACAGCATGTTCCATTACTTTTTTATCAGCAACTGCTTCGCCAACGCCCATATTAAGAGTGATCTTATCTATGCGTGGCACTTGCATTACTGAAGTGTAACCAAATTGCTCAGTCATCGCTTTGACTACTGAGTCTTTATAAAAATCTTTTAAGCGCGCCATAATTCTTCCTATGCGTCCACTGCTTCGCCATTAGATTTGAATACGCGAATTTTGCGTCCATCATCTAATGTCTTAAAGCCTACGCGATCACCTTTTTGTGTCGCGCTGTTAAATAAAGCAACATTTGAAATGTCTAATGGCATTTCTTTAGCAATGATGCCGCCAGCAATACCTTTCATCGGGTTAGCTTTTGCGTGTTTCTTAACTAAGTTAAGACCTTCAACAACAACATGACCTGAATCAAGAATGCTTAACACTGCACCTTGCTTACCTTTGTCTTTACCGGTATTTAGGATGACTTGATCACCCTTACGAATTTTATTCATGTGAGCTCCTACAGAACTTCTGGCGCTAATGAAACGATTTTCATGAATTTTTCTGTACGCAATTCACGAGTTACTGGGCCGAATATACGGGTACCAATCGGTTCTAGCTTATTATTTAACAGGACTGCAGCGTTGCTATCGAACTTTACTAAAGAACCGTCTGGACGACGAACACCCTTAGCCGTACGTACAACTACCGCGCTGTAAACTTCGCCTTTTTTAACGCGACCACGTGGGGCAGCATCTTTGATGCTTACCTTAATGATATCGCCTATTCCAGCGTAACGACGCTTAGAGCCACCTAATACCTTAATGCATTGCACAGAGCGCGCACCAGTATTATCAGCAACTTCAAGCCGAGATTGCATTTGAATCATGAGAATAATCTCCAACTTAATCCGTTAAACCAACACCAGCCACTTTTAATTACATGAAGGTTAACTAAATAATTAGCAACACTTCAAATTTGCAATTAATACGGCCGACAGACCACGGTCAGTATTGGGGCGAGAGCTTTTGACTTAAATATTATAAATAAGTCGCTCGCCGAAAAACCAAACATTATATATACCAAGTACTACTTACGCAATTACTATTAGAAGTAATTGCGTAATAAACACAACTTATGCTGCTTTCACAACCCAAGCTTTAGTTTTAGAAAGTGGGCGACTCTCAATGATCGTCACCAAATCACCTTCTTTACAACTATTAGTTTCATCATGTGCATGAAACTTTTTAGATTGACGAATAACTTTACCGATTAATGGATGCTTAACTTTACGCTCCACTAACACAGTAACTGTTTTGTCCATCTTATCGCTCACTACACGGCCTGAAAGGCTGCGTACTACTTTTGCTGTTTCAGTCATAATTACGCCTGTTTCGCTTTCTCAGCTAAGACAAGCTTTACACGCGCTACATCTTTGCGCACTTTACCTGGCTGATCAACTTTAGTTAATTGTTGTGTTGCTAACTGCATGCGAAGTGAAAATTGCGCACGACGCAATTCAATCAACTCTGCATTTAACTCTTCAACACTTTTTGCTCTTAAATCGGCTGCTTTCATATTAGCTTCCTATCTGGCGAGTCATGAATGTCGTTTCAATTGGTAGCTTAGCAGCTGCCAAACGGAACGCTTCACGCGCGAGCTCTTCGCTCACCCCGTCCATTTCATATAACATTTTACCTGGTTGAATTTGCGCTATGTAGAACTCGGTACTACCCTTACCCTTACCCATACGCACTTCAGCTGGCTTTTTAGAAATTGGTTGATCTGGGAAAATACGAATCCATACACGACCACCACGTTTAATGTGGCGAGTCATCACACGACGCGCAGCTTCAATTTGGCGAGCCGTTAAACGACCACGACCAATTGCTTTTAAGCCAAAATCACCAAAACTTACTTTGTTACCCGTAGTTGCAATGCCTTTGTTACGGCCTTTTTGCATCTTGCGGTATTTTTGTCTAGACGGTTGCAGCATCTTTAGCCCTCGGCTTTCTTACTTTTTTCTCTGGCTCAGCAGCAGGTGTTGTAGTTGCACCAATTGGCGCTTGTACATTACTTGCAAAAATTTCACCTTTAAAGACCCAAACTTTGATACCGATAATACCGTAGGTTGTTAAGGCCTCGGCAACACCATAATCAATGTCTGCACGTAATGTATGTAGTGGCACTCGGCCTTCACGATACCATTCGGTACGTGCAATTTCGATACCATTCAAACGACCTGAACTCATGATTTTGATACCTTGGGCACCTAAACGCATTGCATTTTGCATAGCGCGTTTCATGGCACGACGGAACATCACACGTTTTTCAAGTTGTTGTGCAATTGATTGTGCAATCAATGTGGCATCAATTTCAGGCTTACGTACTTCTTCAATGTTAAGGTGAACAGGCACGCCCATTAAACCTTGTAAAGTAGCGCGTAAAGACTCAATGTCTTCGCCTTTTTTACCGATAACTACACCAGGGCGAGCACTGTAAATCGTAATTTTTGCGTTCTTAGCAGGACGCTCAATTAAAATACGACTAACAGCAGCGCTAGCTAATTTTTTATTCAAAAACTCACGTACTTTAATGTCGCCTTGCAACATTGCCGGGAAGTTTTTGCTATTGGCATACCAACGTGAGGACCAATTTTTTTGGACACTCAGACGGAAACCAATTGGATGAATTTTCTGACCCATGATTATCCCTTAGTTACCGACAGTCACATGAATGTGACAGGTTGGTTTAGTAATACGCCCAGCACGGCCTTTTGCACGTGGACGAATACGTTTAAGCACAATGCCTTTATCAACATAAATTGAAGTTACCTTCAATTCGTCAATATCAGCCCCATTGTTATGTTCGGCATTAGCGATTGCAGACTCAACAACCTTCTTAATAATCTCTGCACCTTTTTTCGGTGTGAAATTAAGAATGTTAAGTGCGTGATCTACTTTCTTGCCACGAACAAGGTCTGCCACCAATCTAGCTTTTTGAGGAGAGAGATGAACACCTTTTAATATTGCAGATACTTGCATCATCAGCTCCTATTTCTTAGCTTTTTTGTCAGCGGCGTGGCCTTTGAACGTACGTGTTAACGCAAATTCACCAAGCTTGTGACCAACCATGTTTTCAGAAATCAACACTGGAATGTGTTGCTTACCATTATGAATTGCAATAGTAAGACCAATAAAATCTGGGAAAATTGTAGAGCGGCGTGACCAAGTCTTAATTGGTTTACGGTCGCGAATAGCGGCTGCAGCTTCTACTTTTTTAGCCAAATGACCATCAATAAATGGACCTTTTTTGAGTGAACGTGCCATATGATTACCTTACGCCTCTCGGACGACGACTAATACGCATATTATCCGTACGCTTGCTACTACGTGTACGATAACCCTTAGTTTTAACACCCCATGGGCTTACTGGATTCATACCAGCAGCTGTTTTACCTTCACCACCGCCGTGCGGGTGATCAACTGGGTTCATTACCACACCGCGAACGGTCGGACGAACACCACGCCAGCGCATCGCACCAGCTTTACCAATTGAACGTAGTGAATGCTCTTCATTACCCACTTCACCTAAAGTTGCTATGCAATCTACATGTACGCGGCGAACTTCACCTGAACGTAAACGTAATTGAGCATAACTGCCTTCACGTGCTAACAACTGAACCGACGTACCCGCTGAACGTGCTAACTGCGCACCTTTACCAGGTTGCAACTCGATACAATGAATCGTACTACCCACTGGGATATTACGTAGTGGCATAGCATTACCAACTTTAATTGGCGCTTCTGAACCACTGATCAATTGTGCACCAGCAGCAATGCCGCGTGGAGCAATAATGTAACGGCGTTCACCATCTGCGTAACAAAGCAAAGCAATGTGTGCAGTACGATTTGGATCATATTCAATATGTTCCACTTTCGCTGGAATGCCATCCTTATTGCGACGGAAGTCAATCAAACGGTAATGCTGCTTATGACCACCACCTTGGTGACGAGTTGTAATATGACCGTTATTATTACGGCCTGCGTGTTTACTTTGACTTTCCAACAGCGGTGCGTGTGGTTTACCTTTATGAAGGCCAGGTGTTACCACCTTAACAACACCACGACGACCCGGGGACGTTGGCTTGACTTTAACTAATGCCATCTCATCTCTCCTTATTCGGCCGCTGCGAAGTTAATTTCTTGACCTGGCTTCAAGCTTACATAAGCTTTTTTCCAGTCTTTACGCTTGCCGATACTCTTGCCAGCGCGCTTAATTTTGCCTCCAACGTTGATCGTTGCTACTTTTTCAACTTCAACTTTGAAAACAAGCTCAACTGCAGCCATAATTTCTAATTTAGTCGCATCTGTACGAACTTTGAAAGCGATTTGTTGATGTTTATCAGCAATGTAAGTTGCTTTTTCAGTAATTAATGGAGCTAAGATTACTTGTAATAAACGGTCTTGAGTTTTAGTAATAGCGGTCATCATGCTAGCATCTCCTCAAGTTTTTTAACGGCAGCAGCAGTAGCTACTACGTTTGGAAAACGCACCAAACTGACTGGGTCAGCATATTGAGCATCAACCACCATTACATTAATTAAGTTACGTGATGATAAGTATAAATTCTCATCAAAACCATCTGTCAGCACTAATACAGCGCCTTCATAACCCATACCTTTGATTTTTTCAGCCAAGGCTTTTGTTTTAGGTGTGGTGACAATAAATTCTTCAACCACATTTAAACGCTCTTGACGTACTAATTCAGACAAAATCGTTTGCATACCAGCACGATACGCTTTACGGTTTACTTTGTGGCTGAAGTTTTCGTTAGGTGAGTTAGGGAAAGCGCGACCGCCTCCACGCCAGATTGGGCTTGAGCTCATACCTGCACGAGCGTTACCAGTTCCTTTTTGCGCATATGGCTTGTGAGTAGTATGCGCAACCGTATCACGGCCTTTTTGAGCGCGTGTTGCTGTACGGGCATTCGCCATGTACGCAACAACTACTTGATGCACTAATGCTTCGTTAAACTCACGACCGAAAGTATCATCAGATACAGTCACGCCTTTTTTAGCAAGCTTACCGTTTTTATCTACTAATTTAAGTTCCATTATTTCATCCCCTTCTTAAGCTTAGCTTTAATGGCTGGACGTACAACAACGTCACCGCCTTTAGAACCAGGGATTGCACCTTTAATCAGCAATAGGTTACGTTCAACATCAACGCGAACTACTACTAGATTTTGTGTCGTTACCTTAATCGCACCTAAATGGCCAGGCATACGCTTACCTGGGAATACTCGACCAGGATCTTGCGCCATACCAATAGAACCAGGTACGTTATGTGATTTTGAGTTACCGTGAGATGCGCGGTTTGACTTGAAGTGATGGCGCTTAATAGCACCAGCAAAGCCTTTACCCAAAGAAGTGCCTGTAACGTCAACCTTTTGACCTACCTGGAAAATATCAACAGTGATATTTGCACCGGCAGTGTAATTGGCTAAAACGTCATTAGTCACTGGGAATTCATGTATACCAGCACCAGCAGCAGAACCTGTCTTGGCATAATGCCCAGTCAGCGCTTTGTTGATGCGGCTAGCACGACGTGCACCGAAAGCAACTTGAAGGCCTGTATAGCCGTCGCTTGCGATAGTCTTGATCTGTGTCACACGGTTAGGAACAACTTCCAACACGGTTACTGGGATGCTTGCGCCATCGTCAGTAAACACGCGGGTCATGCCCACCTTGCGACCAATAAGCCCTAAGCTCATGATCGTATCCTTATTATTTAGTTAAAAAGCCGATTACAATTGACCGACTTCTGTAGAAGAGCGCGGATTATACCGAACTCAACCTTTATTTACAACTACTTCATTGAATCAAACAATTTCAATACCGAGGTACAGTTAAAGTTTAATTTCAACATCCACACCAGCAGGCAAATCAAGTTTCATTAATGCGTCTACTGTTTTGTCTGTAGGATCAACAATATCCATCAAACGTAAGTGAGTACGAATCTCGAACTGATCACGTGATGTTTTGTTAACGTGCGGTGAACGTAGAATATCAAAACGTTCAATACGTGTTGGCAAAGGAACTGGACCTTTTACAACAGCGCCTGTACGTTTAGCTGTTTCTACGATTTCTTGAGCTGACTGATCAATCAAACGATAATCAAAAGCTTTAAGACGAATGCGAATTTTTTGTGTTGTCATTTTTTGCTGCCTTTCAAAAGAGCGAAACGGCAGACTGTTGCCTGCCGTTTAATAAAACTACAAATAGGTCTAACCAAACACTTACTTGCTGAGTTTATCTATCAAGATAAACTCAGATAAAACTAATTACTCAATAATCTTAGCAACTACACCAGCACCAACAGTACGGCCGCCTTCACGAATCGCGAAGCGTAAACCATCTTCCATCGCAATTGGAGCAATCAACGTTACCGTAATTGAAACGTTATCACCTGGCA
>CAILXF010000034.1 GCA_903838125.1 uncultured Pseudomonadota bacterium
CGCCAAGCATCGCAGTGTTGTCTACGGGTCTAGCCAGTAACTATGACTTTACTTATGTATCTGCAACCAATACCGTTGCTCAAGCCGGTCTTGCCATTACGGGTACTGCCATCCCAGCAGACGCAATCGCTTATTCATCTTTAAAAATTGTGCAGGATGAAATGTTGTGCCCAGCAGTTTCCAATATTCCTTTACTTGCTGAAACTAACGTAAAACCGTCTGCAATCTCCAATAAGTGCGCAACAGTTTATTTGCAGCCATCGCTGCAAATATTGGATGGTGGAGTTCTATTGCCAGTTAATAATCCTGAGACCCTTGCACGAATCAATTAATCATTGCGCTGTTGGTAAGTAGTTAAAAGGGGGCAAGTCGCACGATCTGGCGCAAGAATTACCCCTAAATTAATTATAAGTGATGTGGTAATGTATGGTTGCCAAGCTACTTTGCTGGCAGTTGTGTTGGTGCGCCGATCTCTATTATTCGATATTACATAAAGCAGCAGCAAACACCCCATTAAATTCCAGGACGGCAAATTCGTTTACGCTATTTTACCCGCCATCAATAATGAATTGCTGCGTTAAGTATCAATTAAATATTATTTTTATTTATTATTATCTTTTTGATAATAAATAAGTTACAGTCTAATCACTGCACGTTTAATCTCCTCTTGTTTTACCGCATAGCGCCATGGAATTTATTTTTCATGGTGCTTCCCGAATTTTAGAATAGCAACCAAGAAGGCGTGCATCTAATATGAAGCAAGACATCCTTAATGCTGCTTGCTCAAAGTGTAGTCTGAGTGAAACCTGTATGCCACAGGGCTTTAGTTCAGACGGTATGACTAAGCTCAGCGCAATAGTTGCGACACGCCTCCGCATTAGGCAGGGTCAGTCATTATTCAAAGCTGGCGACCCTTTTGCATCCCTGTATGTTATCCGTAGCGGGTTCTTTAAAACCTCTCTGACTGAAAGCGATGGCCGTGAGCAGATATTAGGGTTTCAGATGGTGGGAGAGCTTATAGGTCTTGATGGTATTGTAAATGAAAGCCATAGTTGTAACGCCAAGGCGCTTGAGGACTCAGAGGTGTGCGCAATACCCTATACTGATCTAGAAAGGCTTTCAAAGGAACATTCGGCACTGCAGCACCATATGCATCAGGTGATGAGCCATGAGATAGTGCGAGAAAATGGGGTGTTGATGTTATTGGGTAATATGAAAGCAGAAGAACGCTTAGCCACTTTCTTACTTAATTTAGCTCAACGTCAACATGTTCGAGGATTTTCGCAATCAGAATTACAGCTAAGAATGACACGTGAAGAGATTGGGATGTATTTAGGAATAAAACTTGAGACCGTCAGTCGTTTATTTTCAAAATTCAGTGCTGAAGGTAGCATTGATGTCAAAAAACGGTACGTCAAAATCTTAAACCCAGCCTATTTGAAATCTATTGGCGACAAGCAACCGCATTTATAAGCGTCTTTTCTTATGCTGTGCCTTAGCGTAACTTTATGTGGATTGTTGCTACAGTCTTAAAATAGGGGTGCACTTTTCAGAAGAGCATGAGTGCTTATTTGGGGCACCTTACTCTAGTCGCCAACGCAACCAAGTGAACAAAACATTGCCACTGCCTTGGCCACCGATTATGTAAGTTGATTGCACTGCTAGATCTTTATAACCAATTGATAAAAGAGGTGCGACCACAGGAATTGGTAGCAGATAATCTGAATTATTGCGAAGCGTAACGCCGGCTGTGTAACCTAACCCCAAACGAATTACATCTGTAGGCCACCATATTTTCTGAAATCCAAAACCCACTATAGGTTCTATTTTGCTATGTGAGTCCAAAAAAGCCATGGCATATATGCTGTGCCAATCACCTTCCGCATCTATTCTATATTTACCTAAACCCAACCCCCAGGGCTGCTCATTGTAGCTGGCAATTTGCTCGGCACTATAGTAACTGCGATTGTGCCAAGTATTGACGGGGATATAAAGCTCATAATCTTTGGATTGCCATGTTTGAGACAAAGAATCTTTCACATCAGACCATATAGCTGATTTAGTCGGCTCATCTGCAAACAAAGTAGATGAAACCATCATTAAAAATACTGCTAACCAATGTTTCAATTTATTCCCAATACTTTATTTAAGATAGTTGTCACTTTTATTGCCTGCAAACGCTGAAGACGTTTAATTTTACAAAGTTAATATATGGATTCAGAATTGCTTGAAAATCTACTTTTAGCAAGTTGCCACGCGCTAGCCGTGCTATTTTTTCTTAGGTGTTACCTCATCCACGCCATGTCCAATAATGCCACCAATAGCAGCACCACCAACCGTACCTAAGGCACTGCCTCCAGTCAAAACTGCTCCAGCAACACCGCCAACAGCCGCGCCTGCAGCCGCATTATTTTGCCGTGTTGATAAATTTGAACACCCACTCAAGACTATAAATAAACCGAGGAGGGTGATAATTAATGATTTTTTGCAACGCATGATAACGCTCCATATTTAACGATTAAAATTAGGATGTAACAACTTATTGTAGTTTGTACTTATAGTTGAGTCGGCGCTTGACCTGTATCAATAAAGTTCCAATGAAATAATGTGTTAGGTATACGAGCGGCTACTATTGGTCATTAGTACTAAAAGCCGGCGACTGCTTTAGGAAAGTTTTAGTTTCAGATATTATTCCCTCACATTGATGGGGGCGGACTGGCTATATGCTAGCTTTTTTATTGGTTGGAATTAAGTCCCAGAGTACGATAGACGTAGATGGGGAAACTCTACATAGCCCCAACATATAATAAAATATAACTGATATAAAAATCCTTAATTTCCATAAGCTATTGTTTTTATTGGTGCCCCCGACACGAATCGAACGTGTGACCCTCCCCTTAGGAGGGGGATGCTGCGCCCGTTGGGCGCACGAGTTAAAATCGAAAAAGCTAATAAATTCACACTGTTAAGATACATTTGTTTTTTTTAAACCATGTACATTTTGCACTAAAAACAATAGTAAGTGTGATGAGATTGTGATGAACTTAAAAATCTAGGTTGTCACAAGATGCAGTCCATGCGCATGCTGGATAAGGTAAGTAACGCGCTAAGTGGTCCTCACACTGGATGACAGACCCCACCCCATTACATTTTTCATAGTCATGAACTTCGACCCCACCACCCCCACTTTTATGAAGTTTGTCCAGCTACACCCCCGACTCTAAATTGAAGAGGCAGTCATAAAATTTTAAATTTTATTTTTTTGAAATTAAGTCGATAACTGAAACATCAAGTTGATGAGCAATCTTTGTGAGTATCTCTAATGATGGGTTTGCTATTTGCCTTTCAATTTTACTTACCAAAGTTCTATCCACTCCCGCCTCCAGTCCCAGCTTCTCTTGGGCTATAGCCTTCTCTTTTCTTAGTACTTTAATATTGTTGCTCAATATTAGCTTGAGCTCTTTAAAATCAGATTCCCACATCACCTTACTCCCATCTAACGTCAATTTGGGAGTGTTCGTTTATTCAATTTTTTAATCCACGGCTATAGTTCCACGGTTAAAAAGCCACGGTTTTAAAACATCAAAATATAAGTTAGAATGGTAATCAAATTAATAATAAGTTGTATCTGTGGAACTCAAAAGCAAAGGATGAGCATGGCTACTAATAAAGAAAGACGAGAGCAAGAAGATAAGTGGCAAGCTGGAAAGGATTTAAAAAAATCAAAGGAAGTAGAGACTGTAGTTCTTTCTTTATTTGCAGCATTTATTTTTCTAGTGATAGCTGCATTTACAGGAAGTGGTTTTTTTATCTTCCTTATTTTTGTTGCACTATCTGTAGCCATATTTACAGGTCGATAATTGTAGATTGTAAAGATTTCCTTTGTTGTAGTTAAATTAAGTGAAAAATATCGCTCATAAATAGCATTAAAAAAACAAACCCACTGGGGCATCTTTGTTCAGGTGAAAATGAAATATTACCCTCTTAAACTTGATGCATTAAGGTCTTGACGGAAGGGGCCACTTTACATAATTGATTGGATACACAATGAAAAAAGTCTTTTTATTTTTTGCAATCGCATTAAATTTTATTTGCTTCGAGGTTAATGCCGAGCAAATTAATGTTCGCCATAGCGCTTTTACATCTGTAACAGGGGTTTTTGAGGAGGCGAGGAGTCAATGTGCACAGATGGGAAAAGTTGCTTTATTTGTAAGTGTTTATGATTCGCAACATAAAATATTTGAATGTAGTGATAATAGTTCCAGTCAGATAGTAGTCCATCATTCTTCGTTTGCCTCACAGGCTGGGGTTTTTGAAGAAGCCAAAGCCCAATGTGGCCAACAGGGGAAAACGGCAGCTTATGTCGGTACTTATGATTCGCAAAATAAGATATTTGACTGCAGATAAAGCAATGAGGAATATCTTTTCGAAGATGTTCCAAGCTTAGTGTATATGGCTACTTCTAAATTTTTATTCCATTCTCTGCAAATTTTTCTTAACCACGGGCGATGACATGATTTTGCAGTACCCATTTGCTTTGCGGCCTTGTGAGCGCTTAGCGGTCGTTAAGCCCAGTAGATGCATTGCATCCTCTAATTGCTGTAGCTCGAGGCTTTGTTCACTAGCTTGCTTTTGACTTTCCAGTGTGCGGTTGCCGTGGGTGTAGTTAGGATGTAAATCACCTCGTTTGATTGATTCCTTTTTTCTTGCCCCGTGCATTTTGCACGTCCGACAACCATAAGCTGCTGGGTTATTGCAGGGCAGACTCGTTCTCTTTGACTTTCCAGCGCAAAGCTTCGCGCCATGCTTAACAACGCTAGGCAGCGGCATCGTATGGTTGCACCATTAAAATAACTGCATCACAAACTGCTATAGCTCTAACATAGGCCTTTATTAGCTCAGAATTGCCTGTTAAATGTTTTATATACTCATCCCTAACCGAAGTCCTCAAATAATTATTAAGATCGTCACAATACCCCACAAGAAGCGCATCTTTCCTAAGTTCATCTTCCACAGCCAGTTGGATGTTTGCATAAACACCACATTTACTCGCACCAACTATAGGATAAATAGTGAAGCCCCATTGGGCTGCTAAGATTTTAGGTAGCTTTTTTAAGTAGGTATCATTTCCCGCTTGGGGGTTAGTTAATAAGTTAGCTATGTTTTTTGCTTCCCGAATTAGCTCACATCTTAGGTCGATTATGTCTTGAAGGTTTACTTTGCTCCTGCTCTTGTGTCTACGATGCGCTGCATCGAAAAGTTTTTTACTACATATTCCTTCATTCATTTTAAAAATCCTTTTGAATAGGCCGGCTCATAGCCACAGCCGATTTAATAATTCATTGACCTATGTAAAGCAGTTCTTTAATTCCATAAAGGCACCCTTTTAGGGTGCTATTTATATATAGGGGATTCCCTTATAAACCCTTGTAAAACCTTAGGTTCTGGAGAGGAAAGGGCGCGCCCTTGCGCGCCCGTATAAATAAATTACATATATAAAACAATATGTTATGTATTTTATATTGCCCTTTCGTTTGCCCTTTGCTTTTATAGACCTGCCAAAGTAGTACCACTTGTGGTTAGTTGCATAGCCCCTCGCGTTGGTATTGTTAGAAGGCCTTGCTTATTCAAATCTTCTAATTTCAGAACGAGTGCTTTTTCAGATAACCCGAACTTACCCGTTGCAGACCCATAGGATTTTTTGAATTGAGTTTTTGAAGTTGGATTAATCTTAATTTCTTGAAGAATAGATAAGTCTTGGTGCTGGCCAGCCTTCATACCGAATTGCTCTAGTGTTCCGTCTGTACGCTTACACAAAATCATTGGGGCTATTGGTGCTCCATAATTCGACTTCACACTACTGAGAGTTAGCACTCTAGGCATGATTATTTGCCGACCATAAGCCTTTTCAATCTCAGCATCACTTAGCGCATTCAACTCATACACTAACCTTACTCCATCAATAAAAGCGCTTGACCCTCGTGCATTGTTTTGGGATGTGCCGTTAGTTTTTGCACCCTTGTTAACGTGATGAAGCGCCAATACAGTTGCACCCAGTTGGTCTCGTAGGTACTGAAGTGATTGAACAAAACGTGTTGTATCAGAAGCAGAATTCTCTTCACCGCCCCTAAAACGAGATACTGGGTCAACAATGATTAGGTCAACTGAGTCACCAGCAACTTTTTTAATCGTTTCTACTAGCCTCAATGGTACGTTGGTTATCTGCACTTCACCGACAGCTGGCTTTTGGGTAAATAATTCGAAGGCATCCGCCAAATCAATGAAATGTAAATTCTTATCGATACTAGTTACGAGTGCTACTGGCATTCCATAAGTAACCGCATGAAGCCTACGTTTAATTTCAGTCTCATCATCTTCTCCGCTAATAAAAACAACTCTAGCTGGTTTAGTTGGTATGAACTTTCCAAAAAGACTAGACCCTGATGCTGACGACACAGCAATGTGCATTGCTAGATAGCTTTTACCTGTCCCACCAGCTGCGATAAGTGCAGCCACTACCTTACTAGGTAGAAAGTCTTTGATAAGCCAACTACGTGCTTGTGGGAGTGATGCCAGCAATGAACCTGCTGAAATTAAACGAAAGTTATTTGTAGCGGAAACTACCGATAAAGTATTCGCTTGAACAGAGGGGTTGTTACGTAGTTCAGTTTTCCAAATACTTGCGTGGGTTCTTGTTACTTCAGCAACATCCAACGGCTGTGGCAATGACTGATTCCAAGATAATGCCAACGTCAAAGTGTCATTAAAAATTAAACGCTTGCCAATTAAGCTTGCAATATGGCGCATTAAAGCATCATTTCTTCCACCCACTTGCACACTGGATGGTGCAAGAGGAATTAGAGGCAATAATGAATTAGTTGCTAAAGTGGTTTGCTTAGTTTGCGATGGAATTAAGCAAGTTGCTGGATCTAATGGAATGCCCTTGATTCTAACAAACTCTGCACAAGAACTTCTTTCGATAGGGTAGCTAAACAAGTAGTAAGCTCTAGAAACGTCTGAACACGCTTTGTCAATGATTGACGCTAATGCTGGATTAAGCGATAAAAACCCATCCCTAACAGCAGTAAAGTGTTTAACAGGCACTGACTTCAGAAGCCTGACGATTAAACGATATCGCGGCTCCTGTTCGGTGTGTGACCATGTGGTATGAGCTATTACATCATAGCCTTGAACCAGATTAACAATGTCATTAGCGGATTTGCCTTGAGAGTCATCAATATCAAACACTAGCAATGAAACTTCAATCACATTGCTATTTCCGCGCTTTGCATCGCTAAGACTGTATGGTCCAAAAAGTGGACCATCTTTAACTTCTGAGATAAACGGATTGGCAAGTTGCGTACATAACTTTTCCCAAGATAAATCAAATAATTTAGCTGAGGTAGATTTTATGCCTGTATACAACGATATTGGGTATTTTAATTCACAATCAACTTCTTGATTTAAAACAATATTTCTGATATTCTGTACCATATTAAGGACTCCATTAGAGCCTCTAAATATGTAGAATGTATGGCGTGAGAAACCTAGCTACATATTTAGAGGCGTAATTATATAAAACGAGCTTGAGCTCGCTGTTTTACAGCGGTTAAACATTTTTTATTCTCCGATTAGTCTTTTTTCTCATTCCAATACTGCTCAAAAACTCAGTGCTGAAAGGTATTGTGGGTTATTTTTATCGCACATCCCACTTAATAATGCCATTCTAGTAATGTATCTTGGTGAATGCAATATATATTTATAATCAATAAGTTAGGTTGATATCACCTGACTTTTTATGATGCCTTATGACTTGCTAAGCCCTCAATTGATACTATGAAAATAAATAGACACTCGTTCTTTTCTTACCCAGTACCCATATCACTTCGCGCTTTGCATCAACCAAGTTTCTTCGCTAAATCCTCAGCCTTTAAGTGGGTGTAGCGTTTAAGCATCTGCAAGGTCTTGTGTCCAGTAATAGTTGCAACCTCCATCATATTCATTCCTCCCTCAAATAAGCGTGATGTAGCCTCGTGCCTTAGGTCATGAAATCGAAAGTTAACAATGCTTGATTTTAAAACTGCTCGATGCCATGTGTGTTCAAAGCTATCAACACTCTTCCATTCCCAGAAAACTCTTGTGTTGCTTATGTGCCTTGGTAAGTTTTCTAATAGCCGAATCGCTTTGGTTGATAATGGCACCATTCTAACTTCGCCATTTTTTGTGTGATGTAGGGTCGCTACTCTAGTGAAAAAGTTAATATCAACCCAATTCAATCCAAGTAGCTCACTTAAGCGCATACCAGTTTCAATATCAAATAAAACTATAGCCACTAACATAGGCGCCTTGCTTTGCCTGCATGCAGTTAATAACTGCTCTTCCTCAATACTGCTTAATCTTCTATCCCGTCCTCTTGCTGCCTTTGGCTTACGAATAAGCTTTACTGGATTAGCTGTAATAGGTAGACCCCAGTCTTTAGTTGCTGTATCAATAACATGGGATAGGGTATTAAGTTCTTTGATTACTGTGGCACCAGTAAGTCCAGTATTCATTCTTAAATCGCGATATTGAGCTACATGCTTGCTTTGTACTTGTGTAACCATAAGATAACCGAAGTGTGCTTTCAGAATGGCCAGTCGACTTTTCTCTCTGGATGCGGATAGCTTGTGTGGTGTGACTTCTATCAAATAACGGCTAAAGAGTTCTGCCATTGACGTACTGTCGGCTTCAGTTCTATCTAAAAAGATACCGCGATCTATTTCAGACTCAACTTGTCTTGCCCACATTGCAGCATCTGATTTGTTTATGAATGTATTAGTGATTGGCTTGTGCCCAGTGCGTCTTATTTGAGCTTGCCATTTAGAATTATTAAGCTGTCTTATCGATGCCATTTCCACTCCCATTGTGATGAAAGTGTGATGAACTAGCTTTTTTGATTGGTTACGTTGCCGTAAGACCTTGATTCTATTGGTGCCCCCGACACGAATCGAACGTGTGACCCTCCCCTTAGGAGGGGGATGCTCTATCCACTGAGCTACGGGGGCTATTGGGTTTCAGTATTGTGGTGTCTGATTTCGTGCAGAATCTTTTTTTGTAACCCTTATATTATATAGCCTGCAGACTTATTCCCATAATAAGGTTACGGATGTGTTTGGTGTATTGTGGTAACAATCGATCATGATGATATGATTAAACCTGCTTTTGGATAACGTTAATTCGCTTTAGATTACAATGATGTTGTGTAGTTGCTTAATCCCGCGGATTGCTAAGCTATGCCGCTCAAGCTAGCATGGAAAATACAGGAAAATTTAGATGACGAATAAGTTAAAAGGCATGATCCTTGCTGCTGGACAGGGGACGCGCGTGCGTCCGCTGACTAAAGATTTGCCTAAGCCGATGATTCCAATTCTGGGTAAACCAGTGATGGAGTATTTGATTGAGCATTTAGCCCGCCATGGCGTACATGAAATTATGGTCAATGTGGCGCACTCACATCGAAAAATTGAACATTATTTTAGCAACGGTAGTCGCTGGGGTGTTGATATTGGCTACTCGTTTGAGGGGGTTTATGACCACGGCGAAATCAAGCCGTCGCCATTAGGTTCAGCTGGCGGTATGCGCCGTATTCAAGATTTTGGTGGTTTCTTTGATCAAACTACGATTGTCATTTGTGGTGATGCGTTAATTGATCTTGATATTGGTGCTGCACTACTAGAACATAAGCAAAAGAAAGCGATGGTAAGCATCATCACCATGCCGGTACCTGATAGTGAAGTTGGTAATTATGGAATTGTGGAAACTGATGCTGAAGGTCGAGTGCTATCTTTTCAGGAAAAACCTAATCCTAAAGAAGCACGCTCTAATTTAGCCAGCACTGGCATTTACTTCTTTGAGCCAGAAGCGATTGATCTTATTCCACCAGGGGTGGTGTTTGATATAGGTAGTCAATTATTTCCATTGTTAGTAGAAAAAGGCCTGCCGTTTTATGCGCAGAATCGCCGCTATAACTGGATCGATATAGGCCGCATTTCTGATTACTGGGAGGTGTTGCAACGGGTGTTGCGTGGTGAAATTAGTTATATGAAAATGCCTGGCACTGAAGTAAAACCAGGGGTATGGGTTGGCCTCAATACGCGGATTGATTGGGATAATGTCAAGATTGAAGGTCCAGTTTATATCGCATCAGGCACGCAGGTTGACGCTGGGGCTGAAATTATTGGCCCGTGTTGGATTTCACATGGCTCACATATTCGTAAGAATGCAAAAGTAATCCGTTCAGTGCTGTTTGATTACACGCGTATTAGCGAAGGTGAGATTTTCTCTGAGATGATTGTGTCGCCTAATTATTGTGTTGATCGTAGTGGCGAGACGTATTATATAGGGGACGATCGCTGCAACTTGCGCTGGGGTGATGCGCGTCCATAGGCGTTCACCTTTAGGTTAGATCTGTATTAGTGTCAGAAAGCCTGTTAATGAGGGCGTCTAGCTTGGTTAGACGTCGCTTTTCTGCGATAATGAATTTTCGATTTTTATAGAAAGCACAAGAAAATGGCACAATTTGACAATGTCAGCGTAAAAAAGAAGGCTAATATCTATTTTGATGGTAAGTGCGTCAGTCATACAGTGATGTTACCTAATGGTACGCGTAGCACGATAGGCGTTATTTTCCCAAGTTTACTGACTTTTAATACTGATGCTCCTGAGTTGATGGAAATTAACGTCGGTGTTTGTAAAGTGCGCCTTAATGGTGATGAAGCATGGAAAACTTACAGTGCCGGTGAAAAGTTCACCGTACCTGGTAAATCTTCTTTTGATATCGAAACACTAGAAACTTTAGATTACGTTTGCCACTTTGAATAAATGCTAGTCACAGCATAGACAAGCTACTGTTAGCCAGTGGTTTTCTATGCTGTATTGTTTGTATTTGCATGGATGAGTAAGTTTTGACTGAAAAGGATCGCTATGCCTTCATTTGATATTAGTTCAGAAGTTGATATGGTCGCTTTGAAAAATGCGATTGATACTGCGGGTAAGCAAATTACCAATCGTTATGATTTTAAGGGCTCTTCAGCCAAGGTTGAGTTGAATGAGAAGGATAGTCTGATCACGTTGTTTGGTGATAATGATTTTCAGTTGGATCAAATTAAAGATATTTTGTTGCCAGGCATGGAAAAGAAAGAGCCTGACTCGTCAAAGCGACTAGAGCACAAAGATGTGCAAAAAGTCTCTGGCAACAAGGTTAAGCAAGAGCTAAAAATTCGTGATGGCATAGACCAAGATTTGGCAAAGCGCATTGTGAAGCTAGTTAAAGACTCAGGCTTAAAAGTGCAAGCCAGTATTCAAGGTGAAACTGTGCGCATCAATGGAGCTAAGCGAGATTTGCTGCAAGATGCGATTGCCTTTGTTAAAAAAAGTGTGACTGACTTTCCATTGCAGTTCGGCAACTTTAGAGATTAAGCGCGTCGCGTTTAATTAAGAACACTATCCACTAAGCGAACTACCCATTAAGAGCATTATGGCAAAAACCCTATACGAAAAACTATTTGATGCGCACGTGGTACATGAAGAAAACGGTACTGCACTCATTTATATTGACCGTCATCTAGTGCATGAAGTAACAAGTCCGCAGGCTTTTGAGGGCTTGAAGCTTGCTAATAGGAAACTATGGCGCCCAGCATCGATATTAGCAGTGCCTGATCATAATGTGCCTACTACTGATAGAAGTGCTGGTGTGGCTGGTATTAGCGACCCAATCTCACGTTTGCAAGTGCAAACCTTGGATGAGAACTGTGCGACCTATGGTGTGACGGAATTTAAAATGAATGATGCCCGTCAGGGTATCGTGCATGTGATTGGCCCTGAGCAAGGTGCGACCTTGCCTGGTATGACCGTTGTATGCGGTGACTCGCATACAAGTACTCACGGTGCTTTTGGTGCCTTAGCGCATGGCATTGGCACTTCTGAAGTTGAGCACGTGATGGCAACCCAATGTTTGGTGCAAAAGAGATCTAAAACCTTGCAGGTGTTGGTCGAGGGTGAATTAGGCTTAGGCGTGACAGCCAAAGATGTGGCATTAGCTATTATCGGTAAAATTGGTACTGCTGGCGGCAATGGATTTGCCATTGAATTTGCTGGATCAGCGATTCGCGGTTTGAGCATGGAAGGTCGTATGACCTTATGCAATATGGCGATTGAAGCGGGCGCACGCGCTGGCATGATTGCTGTTGATGATATTACGATTGACTATGTGAAAGGTCGTCCTTTCTCACCTAAGGCTGAGTTATGGTCAGCAGCTGTCGCTTATTGGCGCACGCTGCATTCAGACGCTGATGCCCAATTTGACGCGGTCGTGACTTTGAATGCTGCTGATATACAACCACAGGTTACTTGGGGCACCTCGCCAGAAATGGTAGTAGGCATTGATGGGCGTGTGCCAAGCTTGGATATGGCTAAAAATGAGGTACAACGCGCCGACTGGGAACGTGCCTATGTTTATATGGGTTTAGAGGCCAATACACCAATCAATGCAATCAATATCGATAAGGTATTTATCGGTTCTTGCACAAATTCACGTATAGAAGATTTGCGTGCTGCGGCTGCGGTAGCCAAAGGTAAGCACATTGCACCTAATATTAAATTAGCCTTAGTAGTGCCAGGTTCAGGGTTAGTGAAAGCACAAGCCGAATCAGAAGGTTTAGATCAGATTTTTATTGCAGCAGGTTTTGAATGGCGTGAGCCGGGTTGTTCTATGTGTCTAGCCATGAATGCTGATCGTCTAGAGGCAGGTGAGCGCTGCGCTTCCACTTCAAACCGAAACTTTGAAGGACGCCAGGGGCAGGGTGGTCGCACTCATTTGGTGAGCCCTCAAATGGCCGCTGCCGCGGCTTTGGCTGGTCATTTTATTGATGTTAGAACGTTTAATTAAAGGGCAGAATATGAAAGCATTATTGATTTTATTGGCATTGAGTTTTAGCGTAAGTGCCTGCAATACCATACAAGGCATGGGTAAAGATATAGAAAAGGGTGGCGAAGCCATTCAAAAATCGACCAAATAATTTTACAGCGGATAAGTACACTCACTCTATGCAAGCTTTTAAGCAAATTAATGGTTTAGTCGCCCCCTTAGATCGTGCCAATGTGGACACGGATGCGATTATTCCTAAGCAATTTTTGAAATCCATCAAGCGTGCTGGGTTTGGCCCGAACGCCTTTGATGAATGGCGCTATCTCGATCATGGTGAGCCTGGCATGGATAATAGTAAGCGCAAAATCAATCCAGATTTCGTGCTAAACCAGCCTCGTTATCAAGGCGCTAGCGTGCTGTTAACCCGTGAAAATTTTGGTTGTGGCTCTAGTCGTGAACATGCACCATGGGCGCTTGAAGACTATGGCTTTAAAGTGGTAATCGCGCCAAGTTATGCTGATATTTTCTACAACAACTGCTTCAAAAATGGCATGTTGCCGATAATTTTAAGCCCAAGTATCGTGGATGCGTTGTTTACGCAGGTTGATGCCAGTGCTGGCTATCAACTTAATGTTAATTTAGAGGCGCAAACAATCACTACACCAGGTGGTGAAGTGTATACATTTGAAGTCGATGCGTTCCGTAAGCACTGCTTAATGAATGGATTGGATGACATTGGCTTGACTATGGAGCAGCAAGATAAAATAAAGCTATTTGAGCAAAAGCATCAGCTAGCGCAACCGTGGCTATTTAAGTAAATTAAAACTGCTGCTGCAGTGAATGTGCGGCAGTATTTGTTTTTCAAGATCAATCTATAAAACTAAGAAAGACAGTACATGAAAATTGCAGTATTACCAGGTGATGGCATCGGTCCTGAAATCGTAGCGCAAGCGGTAAAAGTATTAGATGCGTTGAATCTTAATTTAGAGATGACTGAGGCACCTATTGGTGGTGCTGGATATGAAGCCTCAGGCGACCCTTTGCCTGCAGATACATTGCAGTTGGCCAAAGAAGCCGATGCCGTTCTGTTAGGCGCTGTTGGTGATTGGAAATACGATACTTTAGAGCGTCATTTGCGCCCAGAACGTGGCTTATTACGCATACGTAAAGAACTTAATTTATTTGCTAATCTGCGCCCAGCTTTGCTTTATCCTGAGTTAGCCGACGCCTCAACGCTAAAGCCGGAAGTGGTTTCTGGGTTGGATATTATGATTGTACGTGAACTGACTGGGGATATTTATTTTGGTCAACCACGCGGTATTAGTACTTTAGCTAATGGTGAACGCGAAGGTGTTAATACCATGCGTTATGCAGAATCAGAAATTCGTCGTATTGGCCGTGTAGCTTTTGATATTGCGATGAAACGTAATAAAAAAGTCTGCTCAGTTGATAAAGCCAATGTGCTGGAATGTACCGAATTATGGCGCCAAGTGATGATTGAGCTTTCTGCAGATTACCCAGAAGTTGAACTGAGCCATATGTATGTGGATAATGCAGCGATGCAGTTAATCCGTGCGCCTAAGCAGTTTGATGTGATGGTGACTGGCAATATTTTTGGAGACATCCTATCAGATGAAGCTTCGATGTTGACTGGGTCTATTGGCATGTTGCCTTCAGCTTCACTAGACGCTAATAACAAAGGTATGTACGAGCCGAGCCATGGCTCTGCACCAGACCTTGCGGGTAAGAATATTGCTAATCCACTGGCGACAATATTGTCTGCCGCCATGATGATGCGCTATACATTTAACGATGAATTGCATGCATTAAAAATTGAAAATGCGGTTAAAAAGGCCCTAGCGCAAGGTTATCGTACTGCAGATATCGTCACTGCAGGTTGCAAAAAAGTGTCTTGTAGCGACATGGGTAATGCCGTGCTTGCTGCGCTTAATTAGGGCGGGACTAAAGTATGCTTAAGGTTGGTTTTGTAGGTTGGCGTGGCATGGTAGGTTCGGTCCTAATGCAACGCATGATGGAAGAAAATGACTTTGTGTTGATTGAGCCACAGTTTTTCACTACCTCACAAATAGGCGAGCCTGCCCCTAATGTAGGTAAAGATTCTGCGCCTTTGAAAAATGCAAAAAGCATTTCAGATCTTAAAGTGATGGATGTGATTGTGTCCTGTCAAGGAGGTGATTACACCAGTGAAATATTCCCTGCATTGCGTGCAGATGGCTGGGCTGGACATTGGATAGATGCGGCCTCAACCTTGCGCATGGAGGATGATGCTGTCATCGTGCTTGATCCAGTTAATATGCATGTGATTCAAGATGCTTATGCGCATGGCAATAAAAATTGGGTTGGCGGTAACTGTACAGTTTCTTTGATGTTGATGGCTTTGCACGGCTTATTTAAGGCTGACTTAGTGCAATGGGCTACTTCAATGACTTATCAAGCAGCTTCTGGTGCTGGTGCGCAAAACATGCGTGAACTCCTTAAGCAAATGGGTGAAGCGCATTTTGCTGCCAGTGATTTGCTGGCCGACCCAGCCTCTGCAATTCTAGATATTGACCGAACCGTGGCTGGCACCCTGCGTGATGATAAGTTTCCTACCGCGCAATTTGGCGTTCCACTGGCGGGTAGTTTGATTCCATGGATAGATAAAGATCTTGGTAATGGTCAAAGCAAAGAAGAGTGGAAAGGTGGCGCTGAGACCAATAAGATTCTACGCCGTGAACAAAATCCAGTTTTAATTGACGGCTTGTGCGTGCGTATTGGTGCTATGCGTTGTCACTCTCAGGCGTTAACCATTAAGCTTAAGCAAGAGGTTCCTTTGGATGAGATTACGCAAATGCTTGCTGAGGCAAATCCTTGGGCCAAGGTCATTCCAAATGAACGTGAGGCCAGTATGCGTGAACTTACCCCGGCAGCGGTTACTGGCAAGCTCAGCACCCCCGTAGGGAGACTCCGTAAATTAAATATGGGTAACGACTATTTATCTGCTTTTACGGTAGGTGATCAGCTTTTGTGGGGCGCAGCAGAGCCTTTACGTCGCATGTTAAGAGTGTTAATTGAAAAATAACTTAAGTTTAATCAGTGCGTTCGTCATTAGTTTCAGACTATTTATTAATGGTTGAAATTATGAATAGGTTAAAGGTGAGCTCAATATTATTGGCCGCGTGCCTAGTGCTGATGCCTTTTTCAGGGTTTGCTGCTGGGTTAGGTAAGTTGAGTGTTGCATCTCGCTTAGGTGAACCATTTAAAGCGCAGATTGAGGTTTTATCCGTTAGCGCTGATGAGATTGGTAGTTTAGTGGCCACGATGGCCTCTGAAGATACTTATGTAGCTCAAGGTATTACCCGGCTAGATATACATAGCAATATAGAAATTGAGCTAGCTCAAAACCCAGACGGCACGCCCATTTTAAAGCTGCACTCCAGCCAACCTGTTAACGACTCTTTTTTAGATATGCTCATTCAGTTAGATTGGGCTTCAGGTCGTTTAATCCGTGAATACACCATTTTATTAGCTCCGTCAGATTTGAAAGTCGCTACTGATGAAGCTTCTGCATTACCTAATGCACTCCCATCTGTTGAAGTTTCTGATCAACCCGTTGCCAGTAGCATGCCGGCTTTAGTCGTTGATGCACCAAACTTCACAACTAAGCCTGGTGACAACTTGAATGCGATAGCGAAGCAATTGCAAGTTGATGGCGTGAGCTTAGATCAAATGCTAATCGGTTTATTTGATAATAATAAACAGGCGTTTATACAAGGCAATATGAACCGTCTTAAAGTTGGCAAGATTATTAAAGTGCCCAGTCACGATAATCTTGTTGCCATTGATGAACGCCAAGCGAAACAGTTAGTACAGGTGCACACTGCCAATTGGAAAGCCTATAGGGGCTCATTAGCTAGTACAGTTGCTTTAGCGCCTACTGCGTTAGAAACTGATCAAAAACAAAATGTAGCAGGGAAAATTACTGGTGCAACAGATCAGGCGGTGCCATCTAAAACTGGTTCACAGAATATTGTTAAATTGTCTGCAGGTGTTAAAGACGCTGCAAATCCATCAAAAGAGATGGAGGCTAAACTCACGATGCTTCAGGAAGAAAATACGGCTCAAGCAAAGTCATTAAAAGAAGCGCAAGAGCGAACCGCTAACTTAGAAAAACAAATTGCAGATATGCGAAAATTGCTGGCATTAAATAGCCAAGTAATGGCCGATTTGCAAAAAAATACAGCAGCAAACATCGCAAAACCAGTAGTTCAATTGAATACTTCGTTGACGCCTACTGTCGGTGCTCAAGTGGCATCTACATCCACTACACCTGAGGCAGGTCTAGTGAAGACACCAGTCCCAGCGAAGCTTGCAGAGCCAGTTCGCGACTTAATGGGGATGATGTTTCGTATAGTTGATTTAAGTATGTTTATGGCCACCTCTGTCGTGGCGCTGTTGCTAGGGGTTTTGTGGTTCATACGCAATAAACGTAAAAAATCGTTAGAAAAATTTGAGGTCAACGCTTTAAATTTAGGTGGAATGCGCAACAAGCCTATTAAATCACAACAGGTTGGCGAGCAATCCAAAGACGTTGTAATGGCGCATGAAGGTCAAAGCGCAGGCAATGCAGACGTAGCCGATATCTCTAATGCGATGGAAGCCATTAGCTTAGACTTCGAATTGGATTCAGCGAAAAAATCCAGCACAAAACCTTCGCCCACGCTATCGGAAGTGCTACAAGATCAGGGCATACAAAAAAATGCAAAGGGATTTGATTTTTCTTCAATCAGCTTTGATTTAGACGAAGCTGATACTAAGCCAGCAGTTGCTAAGCCGATCATGGACATCAATACCCAAGCATTGTCTGCCGTGGATGATCTGCAGGCTTTGGATTTAAAACTGGACCAAGTCTCGGCTTATATCGAGATGGGAGATACAGAAGGTGCGCGTATCCTGTTGGATGAGGTTAAAAAAATAGGGAATAAGCAGCAGAAATTGCGCGCTAAAAAGTTACTAGCTAAATTAGTGTAGATTTGTAGCCCTTACAAAAAGCCGAGCCAGTAGCTCGGTTTTTTTATGAGGAAGGTCAGAAATTTGATTGCGTCGCCATTATTTGCCTGAATTCAGAGGATAATCTTGCCTATGCATCCATTTGTTAAAATATTGAGTTTTGTATTGATTCTTTTGCTGACGAATATTCTCAAAGATCAATGGCTAATCATCTTGTGTGCAGGTCTATGCATCATGGCGGTATGGTCAAATAAGCGCAATTTTTTACGTGTTGTGAAGCGCATGCGCTGGCTATTTATATCATTACTTGTCATTTATGCATTCACGACGCCCGGGGAATATATCCCCGAATTATTAGCCTATGCTTCGCCAACTTACGAAGGGTGTGTATTAGGTTTATTGCAAATTACCAAACTATTGATTGCGCTGGCTAGCCTAAGCTTGTTGTTTGCTAGTAGTTCAAAGCAAGATTTAATCGCGGGTTTATATATGTTACTGACACCATTAAAGTTGTTTGGTCTTAATGTAGAGCGCTTTAGTGCCAGATTAATGCTGACGCTAGATTACGTTGAGGAATTTGCTGCAGATGCTAATCATAAAGTGACTTTTAATCAATTAGATGCGATACACATGACGGCCAATGAAATGCCTACACCACAGTTAATTGCTTTACAGCTGTCGGCGTTTAATCGTACAGATAAGTGGATAATTTATACGATGATCATCAGTGTAGGCATACTAATGACTAGGCATTTCTTCTAATGAGAATTGCACTTGGGTTATCCTATGATGGCGCTCATTTCTGCGGATGGCAAAGTCAACCATCGGGATGTGGCGTGCAAGATGCGCTTGAAGTGGCTATCGCCAAAATCGCGCAGCATACCGTACGTGTTCATGCCGCAGGGCGTACCGATACTGGTGTTCATGCACTCGGCCAAGTGGTCCATTTTGATACAGTCAGCCTCAGGCCGACTTCTGCTTGGGTGCGTGGTGTAAACGCGCATCTCCCTCCTAGTGTCCGCGTGCAATGGGCCCATGCCGTTGATGACGAATTCCATGCGCGTTTTTCAGCCTTTGCACGTAGTTATCAGTACCTGCTTTATAACGCTGAAGTTGCACCTGCGCTCATGGTTGATAAATCTGGCTGGTTTCATGCGCCACTTGATTTTTCTGCCATGGCTGAAGCAGCAAGTTATTTGGTTGGTGAGCATGATTTTAGTGCATTTAGAGCCTCTGAATGCCAGGCTAAGTCACCCATTAAACGCCTTCATGTTGCTAAAGTGGAGGTGCAGGGCGCCTATTTCATCTTTGATTTTTCAGCAACTGCATTTTTACAACATCAAGTACGCAATATGATTGGTGCATTAATCTACGTGGGTAAGGGTGCACATCCGCCACTTTACATTAAAGAGTTGCTGTTAAAACGTGATCGGACTTTATCACCGCCTACGTTTTCCCCGTGTGGCTTATATTTAACAGCTGTTGATTATGATCCGAAGTGGGGCTTACCAATTGTTCCAGTGAGTGTCCAACGAGGCATGCAAGTGCTAATTTAGCGTTACAATAGCGCTTCGTTATAGGCTAAATGCAGTTGAACGATATTTACGAGGATATTTTTTTGAGAGTAAGGGTCAAGGTATGTGGCATCACGCGTCTAGAAGACGCACTGGCAGCTATTACGCATGGCGCTGATGCGATAGGGTTGGTGTTTTATGGGCCAAGCGATCGCAATGTCAGTATTAGTCAGGCGGTAGCCATTGCTAATCACATTCCTGCCTTTGTCAGCGTCGTCGGTTTATTTGTCAACGCAGAAGCTGATTTTGTTAAACAAGTGATGTCAGAAGTTAAGTTAGATTTATTGCAATTCCATGGCGATGAATCGCCATCGTACTGTGCTCAATACCAACGACCTTATATCAAAGCAATCCGCGTAAAACCTGATACAAATTTGTTACAATGTGCAAAAGATTTTTCATCGGCCAAAGGCCTGTTGTTGGATACATATACTGAAGGCGTTGCAGGTGGGACTGGCCATGTGTTTAATTGGAGCTTAATCCCGCAACCGCTCATTAACATGCAACTCGGTTCGTTGCCTCCTGTCATATTGGCGGGAGGTTTAACCTCAGCTAATGTAGCGCAAGCTATAGCGCAGGTGAGGCCTTTTGCAGTGGATGTAAGTGGCGGGGTTGAATCCGCTAAGGGTATTAAAGATGTAGCCAAGATGGCTGCGTTTATGCAGCAAATCAATATTTAATAAGTGGGTATTCTTTGGCGCTGTGAAGAGTCAGTGCTAGGACTTACGCGCGTTAAGACAAAATAAATGTGGAGAAATAAACATGCAGCTTTATGACATGCCAGATGTAAGGGGGCATTTTGGACAATTTGGGGGTACTTTTGTAGCGGAAACGCTAGTTGAGGCACTCGATGAACTGCGCGTGATGTATGAGAAATATCGCCATGATCCTGTTTTCTTAGCTGAATATGCCTACGATTTAAAACATTTTGTCGGTAGACCGAGCCCAATTTACCATGCGAAACGTCTTTCAGATAAGGTCGGTGGCGCGCAGATTTATTTAAAGCGTGAGGATTTAAACCATACTGGTGCACATAAGATCAATAATACGATAGGTCAAGCCTTGCTGGCTAAGCGTATGGGTAAGCCGCGCGTGATTGCCGAAACTGGCGCAGGTCAGCACGGTGTTGCGACAGCCACTATTGCTGCACGTATGGGTTTAGAGTGTGTCGTCTACATGGGTAGCGAAGACATTAAGCGTCAAGCACCCAACGTATTTAGAATGAAATTGCTCGGCGCGACGGTGGTGCCAGTAGAGAGTGGATCCAAAACCTTAAAAGATGCGCTCAATGAAGCCATGCGTGATTGGGTGACCAATGTGCATAATACGTTTTACATTATTGGCACGGTAGCAGGTCCACACCCCTATCCAATGATGGTGCGTGACTTTCAGGCCATTATCGGTATTGAAGCTAAACAGCAAATGCAAGAAATGGTTGGTCGTCAGCCAGATGCTGTAGTTGCCTGTGTAGGCGGCGGCTCGAATGCGATGGGTATTTTTTACCCTTATATTGATGTGCCTAATGTGCGTTTAATTGGGGTTGAAGCTGCTGGTCATGGCTTGGAAACGGGCATGCACGCGGCGCCTTTAACCACTAATAGTCCTGTGGGCGTGCTTCATGGCAATCGTACCTATTTGATGCAAGATAATGATGGCAACATCATTGAAACACACTCAGTTTCAGCGGGTTTGGATTATCCTGGTGTAGGTCCAGAGCATGCTTGGTTAAAAGATATTAAACGTGCTGAATATGTCGCCATTACAGATGATGAAGCCATGGCAGCATTTCATAATCTATGTCGTACCGAGGGTATTATTCCTGCGCTAGAATCAAGTCATGCATTAGCATATGCCGAGAAAATGGCTAAGACTATGCGCAAAGATGAAATAATTTTGGTTAATTTATCTGGCCGAGGCGATAAAGATATTAATACCGTTGCCAAACTCGCCAATATCACTTTATAAAAATAAGCTTATGTCACGCATCCAAACTACTTTTGCAACATTAAAACAACAGGGTAAAACTGCCTTAGTCCCATACATTACTGCAGGAGACCCTCATCCTAACCACACAGTTAATTTGATGCATACATTGGTTAAATTTGGTGCAGATATGATTGAGCTTGGTGTACCTTTTTCTGACCCTATGGCAGATGGTCCAGTCATTCAGCGTGCCAGCGAACGTGCATTAAAACATAAGGTCGGTTTAACGGCAGTATTGCAGATGGTGAAAGACTTTCGTGCAGTAGATCAAAAAACGCCAATTATTCTAATGGGTTATGCTAATCCGATTGAAGCTATTGGTGCTAAAGCGTTTGCCGATAGAGCCAAAGCCGCAGATGTTGACGGTGTGATTACCGTGGATTATCCACCTGAGGAATGTGCTGATTATGTACAAGAATTGCGCTCGCGCGATATTGATCCCATCTTCTTGTTATCGCCAACCACTGAACCATCGCGCGTGGATTTGATTGTTAAACAAGCAAGTGGCTTTGTTTACTATGTGTCACTTAAAGGCGTTACCGGTGCCGCTAATTTAGATATTAATGAAGTGTCTGGACGCGTTGCCGATATCCGTAAGAAAACAAATTTACCAGTGGGTGTAGGTTTTGGTATTCGTGACGCAGCAACTGCTAAAGCGACAGCCGCAATCGCTGATGCTGTTGTGGTTGGCAGTCGCATCGTGACTACGATTGAATCCTCAACTGACGAAAATTTGCTTAGTAATGTAGCTGCATTGATGACGGAATTAAAAACTGCAGTAGACGCTGCTAAGCAGTAATCAGAATAAATATAAAGGGATGCCCAGATGAGTTGGTTAAATAAATTACCACAAAAAATTAAACGTGTTGTTGGCGGAGATAAAAAAACAGTGCCTGAAGGCTTGTGGAGTAAATGTCCAGCCTGTCAATCAGTGCTGTATCGTAAAGACTTAGAAGATAACGCGGAAGTGTGTCCAAAATGCGCGTATCACAACCGTATCGGTGCCCGCGCTCGCTTAGCGCAATTGCTAGATGTTGATGGTCAGTTTGAAATTGGCGCGCAAGTACAACCGATTGATCCGCTAAAGTTTAAAGATAGCAAAACTTATGCAGAACGCATCAGAGAATCACAAAAATCTGTGGGTGAAACAGATGCGCTAATCGTGATGCAGGGCAGCATAAAAAGCGTGCCTGCTGTGGTTGCTGCTTTTGAGTTTAAGTTTATGGGTGGCTCAATGGGGTCGGTTGTTGGTGAGCGCTTCGTGCGTGGCGTACAAACCGCGATTGATAATAAAATGGCCTTCATCTGCATTTCTGCTAGTGGCGGTGCGCGTATGCAAGAGGGCTTGTTATCCTTAATGCAAATGGCAAAAACCAGTGCGGCATTAACACAACTAAGTAAAGCTGGATTGCCTTACATCTCAGTATTGACTGATCCTACTATGGGTGGTGTTTCAGCAAGTTTTGCGATGCTAGGTGATGTGATTGTCGCTGAACCACAAGCTTTAATCGGATTTGCCGGACCGCGTGTGATTGAGCAAACTGTTCGTGAAACTTTGCCTGATGGCTTTCAGCGTGCTGAGTTCTTATTAGAGCATGGTGCTATTGATTTCATTATAGACCGTCGTGAAATGCGTTCTCGTTTGGCTTCATTGTTGGCTAACTTAATGCGCTTACCCGCAGTAGCTTAATAGGCATGCAACCCTCTGATTCACCGCTTTAAAGTTTTTGATTAGGCGATTATTTTAATGCCAGTTAAAAATGGTACAAACACTTTTTCTATGGCTAAACACCACAGATGAGCAAAGACCTGCAGGCTTGGCTGACCTATATTGAGGGTCTACACCCCAAATCAATAGCGATGGGATTGGATCGCGTTAAGATCATGATTGATCGCTTGCAATTGCATCCAACATTTCCTATTGTTACTGTCGCTGGGACTAATGGCAAAGGCTCAACCTGCGCCATGCTTTCTCAAATTTATCTTAATGCAGGTTACCAAGTGGCTTGTTATAGTTCACCGCATTTAATGCGCTATAACGAGCGCGTGCGGGTCAATGGTATTGAAGCCACGGATCATGAATTGTGCACCGCCTTTGCAGCAGTTGATTCAGCAAGACTCAGTGCAGGGGCTGTGATTGAACTCACTTATTTTGAGGTCGGTACGTTAGCGGCTATGTGGCATTTTATGCAGTCTGGTATTGATGTTGCCATAATGGAAATTGGCTTGGGTGGCAGGCTGGATGCAGTCAACGCATTCGAACCTAGCTGCGCCATTGTCACTAACGTTGATTTAGATCATCAGGACTTTTTGGGTGATACGCGTGAGGAAATTGCGTATGAAAAAGCTGGTGTCTTCCGCACTAGTGTGCCGGCCATTTGTGGTGATGAGCATCCACCAAAAAGTTTAATTGATTACGCCAACAGCATTAAGGCAGAACTCAAATATCTCCATCAAGACTTTGATTTTATTTGTAGCGATAATCATTGGCGTTTTTTTGCCGATGATGAAGTCCTTGGGCATGTTAATTACATGTTACCTCTACCAGCGCTGACAGGTCCTTATCAGCTTAACAATGCAAGTTGTGCGCTTGCTGCTGTTTCTGCTTTGCAGGTAAAACTGCCAGTCGCACCTACTGCCATCATGACTGCCTTGCAGGAAGTTAAATTGGCTGGGCGTTTCCAGATGATTCCAGCCTCAAACACCAATCCTGTGCCTTTAATTTTGGATGTAGCACATAACCCTCATGCGGCACAGGCTTTAGCTGGCAATCTGCATAATTGCAAATCATCGAAGCCGGCAAAAACAGTAGCTGTTTTTGCGATGTTGGCGGATAAAGATGTTAAAGGCGTCGTTAGCGCTTTGGCCGATGAATTTGATGCTTGGTATGTTGCTGGAATCGATCACGTACGTGGTGCATTAGCGCAAGATTTAGCCAACATTATTCTTGCGTTACATCCAGGAGCTCAAGTAAAAACTTTTATTGATGCCGCGCAGGCATACCAACAAGCTTGCTTGGATTTAAAAGCTACAAATACTACGGAATCCTGTATACAGATGGATGAAAATGATAAAATAGTTGTGTTTGGTTCTTTTTACACGGTATCAAACGTTATGCAAGTACTTTACGCGCAATCAAAAAGCTAATCTTTAAGGAAGCAGTAATGCCACCTGACTTACCTAACGAACAAGAACTCAGCCTAAAAAAACGCGCACGACGCCGTTTAGTAGGTGCCATTGTGCTAGTCCTGCTAATGTTAGTGGTCTTGCCTAGAATCTTGCAGGATCGTGTTGCCCTTGCCCCACAAGAGGCCATCAAAATCACCATGATAGAGTCCGCTGACCATCAACAGTTAAATGCCGCATCAGTCGCGAGTACTATTGAGCAGACACCAACAATTACTCCGGTTGTCCCGAATTTAGACTTAGCAACCAAGTCGCCGGTTCCAGTGACTCCAGCGCCTACTGGAGTGGTAGAAAAAAGCGATAATTTAAAATCTGCAAACAATAACGCTGACAGCAAGAATGCCTTGCCGCTAGAGTCTATTTCTAAAGATGCTAAAACTACAGACCAGAAAGTCGCGGAATCTAAAGCTAACCTTGCTAATGGTCTACGTCTACCTGTTGTGTCAGAGCCTAAAGTATCAGATTCGAAACTGGTAGACAGTAAGCCTTCGGCGGCCAAAGTTGTGGATAGCAAGATTGACGATGTTAAACCAACACAGAAAAAAGATGGTAATTTTAGTATTCAGGTTGGGGTGTATTCAGAAGCCGCAAATGTGAAGCAGTTGCAAGCCAAGCTCAAGCAAACTGGCTTTAGCTCTCATACGCAAAAAATCACTACGCCTAAAGGCGAAAAAATACGTTTACGCGCAGGTAGTTTTGCCACGCGCCAAGAAGCGAATGCTGCGATACCTAAATTACAAAAAATAGGCTTATCTGGGATGGTTATCAGTAATGAGTAAGTTAAGACGCCAACGCATGTTAGTTGCAGTAACTGTCGGATATAAGTTCCGATGACCAGTTTTGATTACGTAGTGATTGTGATTATCAGTCTTTCTGTGATTGTAAGTGTGATGCGCGGATTACTTAAAGAAGTGCTGGCAATTTTAGGTTGGGTAGTTGCGTTTTATGTCGCTAAAACTTACTCAAGTCAGATTCTTCCAATGATGCCAGTTGAAATTCCTACCGAATCATTACGTATGTTGGCTTCTTTTTTAGTGCTGTTCGTGGCCACTTTAATTGTATCCAGCCTATTGGCAATAGCGCTAGCGTCCATTTTTAAGAAAATGGATTTGGGCTGGCTCAATCGTTCACTTGGTGCGCTTTTTGGTTTAGCGCGTGGTGTATTGATTGTAGGGATTATCGTCTTTTTAGCTGGTTTAACCTCCATTCCAAAGGATGCGCGCTGGCGAAATGCAATGTTTAGTGCGCCATTAGAGGCATTGGTGATCAGCGCCAAGCCATGGGTCGCAGGCAATATGGCCACTTACATTAAGTACGACTAAGTTAAAGCTCGCTATTTTTTATTACAGAATTAATCACTTAAGGCTTTATACATGTGCGGAATTATAGGCATTGTAGGTAAAAATCCAGTCAATCAGTTGTTGTATGATGGTTTGCTGGTATTGCAACATCGTGGTCAGGATGCCGCAGGCATTGTCACCACGGATGGCAATACATTTTTCATGCATAAAAATAATGGGTTGGTGAAGGATGTGTTCCAAACCCGCCATATGCGTAGCCTGATCGGCAATGTTGGAATCGCCCACGTACGTTATCCTACCGCAGGTTCTTCAAGTGCTGCTGAGGCGCAACCATTCTACGTTAACTCACCTTTTGGTATTGTGCTTGGTCATAACGGAAATTTAACTAATTCAGCACAATTAAAAACTGAGATGTTCCGTCAGGATTTACGCCATATCAATACCAGCTCAGATTCAGAAGTGCTACTTAATGTATTGGCGCATGAGATTGAGCGAACAGCCCATAATGCAGTGCTAAATACTGATATGGCTTTTGATGCAGTTGCGGGCGTGCACAAACGTTGTAAAGGCGCTTATGCTGTCGTTGCGATGATTGCTAATTTTGGGTTGCTGGCTTTTCGTGATCCCAACGGCATTCGTCCGCTAGTCATTGGTAAGAGTGAGACTGAAAAAGGCACTGAGTATATAGTGGCCTCCGAGAGTGTAGCTTTAGATGTTCTAGGCTTCAAAATGGTACGCGATGTAGCGCCAGGCGAAGCCATCTTTATTGATATGGATGGCAATTTTTTCTCAAGACTATGTGCCGCAGATGCCAAGCTTAATCCCTGTATTTTTGAGTATGTCTATTTGGCGCGTCCTGATTCAGTGATTGATGGTGTTTCTGTTTATCAAACGCGCTTGGATATGGGTAAAAGTTTAGCTGAAAAAATTAAACGCGAATGGGCCGATAAGAAAATTGACGTGGTTATTCCGATTCCAGACACTAGTCGTCCTAGTGCATTGCAAGTAGGGATTGCCTTGGGCTTAGATTATCGTGAAGGATTCATTAAAAATCGCTATATTGGCCGTACCTTTATTATGCCAGGTCAAGCCTTGCGAAAAAAATCGGTACGTCAAAAATTGAATCCTATTGGCATAGAATTTAAAGGTAAAAATGTATTATTGGTCGATGATTCGATTGTGCGTGGGACCACCTCACAACAAATCGTACAAATGGCTAGAGACGCAGGCGCTAATAAGGTTTACTTTGCTTCAGCTGCGCCACCGGTACGTTTTCCTAATGTGTACGGCATTGATATGCCTAGCCGCGATGAATTGCTGGCTACTGATCGTACTGACGAGCAAATTTGTCAGGAAATTGGTGCCGATGCGCTTATCTATCAAGACTTAGATGCCTTGGTTGCTGGTGTTCAGTTGAGTAACCCTAGTATTAAAAATTTCGATTGCTCCTGTTTTGATGGTAAGTATGTGACAGGTGATATTGATGAAGCTTATTTGGCTAACATCGAAGCTGCGCGCGGCGATGGAAGTGGAAACGCGAAGCCATCTAATTCAAGCACGCAGATGGATTTAAATCTGATTGAAAGTGAAGATTTCGAAGAATCTGCGGAAGCGCTTTCGCAATAAACGAGCGAGTTAATTGTTATGAAAACACCAAAATACCATCCAGAAACGCTAAGTGTACGAGCCGGTAGTGAAGCTACTGAATTCGGCGAGAACTCGGAAGCTTTATTTTTAAACTCTAGCTTTAGGTTTAAAAATGCAGCGCAAGCAGCTGCACGTTTTGGCGGCACAGAGCCAGGTAATATTTATTCACGCTTTACTAATCCTACCGTTACTATGTTTCAAAACAAACTAGCGGCATTAGAGGGTGCGGAGCAATGTGTGGCAACCTCTAGCGGTATGGCAGCCATTCTAGCTTGTGTCATGGGCTTATGTTCAGCCGGTGATCATATTGTGGCGTCGCGAAGTATTTTTGGCACCAGTGTTCAGCTGTTCTCTAATATCCTTAAGCGCTGGGGTTTGGAAGTTAGCTTTGTGTCTCTGACACATCCAGAAGAGTGGACGGCAGCAGTCAATAGTAAGACTAAATTATTTTTTGTTGAAACCCCCTCCAATCCGCTGACGGAAGTTTGTGATATTCGCGTTTTGGCGGATATCGCACATCAAGCGGGTGCTTATTTGGTGGTCGATAACTGCTTCTGTACTCCTGCCATACAAAAGCCATTAACCCTAGGCGCTGATATTATTATTCATTCAGCAACAAAGTATATAGATGGGCAGGGCAGATGTTTGGGTGGTGCAGTTTTAGGCAGTAAAGTGCTTATGGAGCCCGTGTACGGCTTCTTACGCACTGCTGGCGTAACCATGAGTGCATTTAATGCTTGGGTGTTTTTAAAAGGTCTAGAAACGCTTTATGTGCGCATGGAAGCGCATTCAAGTAAAGCGCTGGCGCTTGCTACTTGGTTGGAGGTGCAACCACAAGTGACACGCGTATACTATCCAGGCTTAGCATCACATCCGCAACATGCGCTAGCAATGCAACAACAGTTAAGTGGTGGTGGCATTGTGAGTTTTGAAGTTAAAGCTAAAGCTGGGCAATCTCAGCAGGAAGCTGCATGGGCTTTAATTGATGCCACTAAGCTAATTTCAATTACAGCCAATTTGGGTGATGCCAAAAGCACCATAACGCACCCAGCTAGCACGACGCATAGTCGAGTGACGCAAGAAGCTCGCACAGCGGCAGGCATTAGTGATAGCTTGGTTAGAATCGCGGTAGGTTTAGAGCACGTAGATGACTTAATCGCTGATTTGCAAGTGCTAACAAAAGCATAAACTTGGCTAGCAGGTAATCTTCAAGTAGCGATAATCATAGCGCGTGATACTTGATTTACGTCATTTGTACAAATGCTCCAACGTACCCCGTATTTCACTAAAAATCCTAGCTATTTTTAGCTGAATTTAATCCTAAAAATTTCTATGCATCGTACCGCATGATAATGCGTTCTAGTACGGCGTAAAATCTACAAATTTCAGCCTTATTTATGCTAGAATTTGTGCTACATAAAAACCATAAAAAGTTAGTCTACACATGGATCAATTCGCTAAAGAAACCCTGCCAATCAGCTTAGAAGATGAGATGCGCCGTTCGTACCTAGATTACGCAATGAGCGTGATCGTAGGCCGTGCACTTCCTGATGTGCGGGATGGTTTAAAACCAGTGCATAGACGTGTTTTATTTGCCATGCACGAATTGTCCAATGACTACAATAAACCGTATAAAAAATCCGCACGTATTGTTGGTGATGTGATTGGTAAATACCATCCTCACGGCGATACTGCTGTTTATGACACGATCGTGCGTATGGCGCAAGATTTTAGTCTGCGTTATATGCTAGTGGATGGTCAGGGTAACTTTGGTTCAGTTGATGGTGATAATGCTGCGGCGATGCGATATACCGAAATTCGTATGTCAAAGATTGCACATGAGTTATTAGCTGACATTGACAAAGAGACTGTGGATTTTGGTCCTAACTATGATGGTAGTGAGCATGAGCCGTTGATCATGCCTGCACGTATTCCAAATCTGCTGATTAATGGCAGTTCTGGCATTGCTGTGGGTATGGCGACCAATATTCCACCTCATAATTTAAACGAAGTATTAGACGCTTGCTTTGCTTTGCTTAAAGACCCTGAAATGGGCATTGAAGAATTAATTGAACTCGTTCCAGCACCAGATTTTCCAACGGCTGGTATTATTTATGGCACGGTAGGGGTGAAAGAAGGCTATCGCACTGGTCGTGGCCGCGTGGTCATGCGCGGACGTACCCATGTTGAAGACTTAGAGCGTGGGGGTCGTCAGGCTTTGATCGTTGACGAGTTACCATACCAAGTCAATAAAAAAACCTTCGTTGAGAAGATTGCTGAATTAGTTAACGAGAAGAAAATAGAAGGTATTTCTGACTTACGCGATGAATCAGATAAATCTGGTATGCGCGTAGTGATTGAGTTGAAGCGTGGTGAGATTGCTGAGGTCGTTTTAAATAACCTATATAAGCAAACACAATTGCAAGATACCTTTGGTATGAACATGGTGGCTTTACTTGATGGTCAGCCACGATTACTGAATCTTAAGCAAATGTTGGAGGCGTTTTTACGCCATAGACGTGAAGTCATTACGCGTCGCACCGTATTTGAGCTTAAAAAAGCGCGTGCACGTGGACATGTATTAGAAGGTTTGGCTGTAGCACTTGCCAACGTTGATGACATGATTGCGCTCATTAAAGCAGCACCAACTCCACCTGAAGCTAAAGTAGACTTGATGGCGAAAGTTTGGCAATCGCCAGTAGTCGAAGAAATGCTTAAACGTGCAGCTATGGAAGCTTCACGCCCTGAAGGCATGAGTGTTGAATTTGGGTTAACGCCAAATGGTTATAAGTTAAGTGATGTGCAGGCGCAAGAAATTCTGCAAATGCGATTACAACGTTTAACTGGTCTTGAGCAAGATAAAATAGTCAGTGAATACAAAGAGGTGATGGATATTATTGCGGACTTGCTGAATATTTTGGCTACACCGTCACGCGTGACCACTATTATTACTGATGAACTGACTGAGATCAGAAAACAGTTTGGTGATAAACGCCGTAGTGAAATTGTCGTGAATGCGCAGGATTTATCACTAGAAGATTTTATTACCCCGCAAGACGTAGTAGTGACCTTGTCGCATACGGGTTATGTGAAATCGCAGCCTTTAGATGAATACCGTGCGCAACGTCGTGGCGGTCGTGGTAAGCAAGCAGCACCCACTAAAGAAGATGACTTTATCGACAAAATGTTTGTCGCGAATACGCATGATTACATTCTATGTTTCAGTAGTCGTGGACGTGTCTACTGGCTAAAAGTATATGAGGTACCACAAGGTAGTCGTATTGGACGTGGTAAGCCAATTGTGAATTTATTCCCGCTTGAAGAAGGCGAAAAAATTAACGCCATTCTTTCAGTAAAAGAGTTTGACGAAAATCACTATATTTTCATGGCAACCGCACGCGGTACTGTGAAGAAAACAGCCTTAATCGAATTTGCCAATCCACGTAAGTCAGGCATCATCGCCATTAATTTAGATGACGATGACTATTTGATTGGTGCTGAAGTGACTAATGGTTCTAATGATATCGTGCTGATTTCTAATGGCGGTAAAGCGGTATGGTTTGATGAGGAAGATGTCCGTGGTATGGGCCGTAATACCCGTGGTGTACGTGGTATGAAACTACAAAAAGATCAGCAAGTGTTGTCTCTACTGATTGCCGATGACGATAAGCAAACCGTATTAGTGGCCACTGAAAATGGCTATGGAAAACGTACAGTATTGGCTGATTTCCGCCACTCTGGCCGTGGCACGCAAGGCGTGAAAGCGATTGCCATCAGCGAGCGTAATGGTTTGGTGGTGACGGCGAAGTTGGTGAATGATGAAGATGAAATTATGCTAATCACCACTGGTGGTGTGCTTATTCGCACGCGCGTTCACGAAATTCGTGAACTAGGTCGTGCGACACAAGGCGTTAAGTTGATTAATTTGGGTGAAGGTGAAAAACTTTCAGGACTAGAGAAAATTGTTGAAACTGATGACGGTGATCTTGAGTCAAGTGTAGAAGACGCATCTTAAATAATTAGCTATTTTGATGAAAAAAATCTACAACTTTTCTGCGGGTCCTGCCGTACTACCTAGACCAGTGTTAGAGCGTGCTCAAGCTGAGATGCTCGATTGGCATGGCTCTGGCATGAGCGTGATGGAAATGTCACACCGTGGTAAAGAGTTCACTAGCATACTAGCTAAAACTGAAGCTGATTTACGTACATTGCTTAATATTCCAGTGAATTACAAAGTGTTGTTTTTGCAAGGTGGAGCCATTGCAGAAAATGCGATGATTCCGTTGAATCTTCTAGGTGGAAAATCTGCAGATTATGCAATTACTGGTGGTTGGAGTAAACGCAGTGTTGAAGATGCTAGCGCTTACGGCCATATCAATATTGTTGCCAGTAGCGAGAATGATCACTTCACGCATGTGCCAGCTTATGCTGATTGGGAGTTAGATCAGGACGCAGCCTATTTGCATGTGTGTACGAATGAAACGATGAGTGGTGTTGAGTTTGATGGTCTTCCTGATAGCCATGGTGTGCCTATCGTGGCTGATATGTCGTCACATATACTGTCCCGTGTCATTGATGTTAGCCAATATGGTGTCATCTATGGTGGTGCACAGAAAAATATTGGTCCTGCAGGATTGTGTATCGTTATTGTGCGGGAGGATTTGCTAGATCGCGCATCACCGCTAACCCCAGCTGTATTTAACTGGAAAGCCCAGGCCGAAAATCATTCGATGATTAATACCCCTGCAACCTACAGTATTTATATTGCCGGCTTGGTGTTTGAATGGTTAATCGCTGAAGGTGGGGTGGCGGCTATAGAGCAGAAAAATATTGCTAAAGCGAAGTTGCTTTATGATTATATTGACCGTACTAAATTTTATGCCAATCATGTAGCAGTTAATAATCGTTCACGCATGAATATCCCATTTTTCTTAGCTGACGAGGGCTTGAATGATGCGTTTTTAAAAGGTGCGGAAGCTCAAGGTTTACTTCAACTGAAGGGCCATCGAAATGTTGGCGGTATGCGTGCTAGCATTTACAATGCAATGCCCATTTCAGGCGTTGAAGCCTTGGTATCTTATATGCAACAATTTGAATCTACACATTCATAATGTCAGAACAACTTAAACAACATCGCGACCAAATTGATGCCATTGATGAGCAGGTATTAAAGCTAGTCAATGAGCGCGCTAAACTCGCACGCCATATAGGTAGTTTGAAAAATGATGGCGTAATTTATCGACCTGAGCGCGAAGCACAGGTGTTACGGCGTTTGCAGGCTAGTAATGCGGGGCCACTTTCTAATGAAGCTGTCAGTAATGTATTTCGTGCAGTGATGTCTAATTGCCGTGCATTGGAAAAAGAATTGTCTATCGCTTTTTTAGGTCCACTTGGAACCTATAGTGAAGAAGCTGCACTTAAGCAGTTTGGTCTTGGTTGTAGTGCCGTGGTTTGTGGCTCAATTGACGAAGTGTTTCGTACCGTTGAAGCTGGGCAAGCTGATTATGGCGTGGTGCCAGTCGAAAATTCTACTGAAGGCGCTATCGGACTAACACTGGATTTATTGCTAGCGAGCCCATTAAAAATTTGCGGCGAAATATCTCTACCGATTCACCATTGCTTGCTTTCTAGCCAAACTGATATCAGCAAGATTAGCCATATTTTTTCACACGTACAATCACTTGCGCAGTGCCATGAGTGGTTGAATCGTATGATGCCCAACGCAACACGTGAGGCGGTAACAAGCAATGCGCGTGCTGCACAGATGATTCATGATCTAGTTGCAAGTGAAGATACGTTTGCAGCAGCGATAGCCAGTAAACGTGCAGCAGAGCTGTTTAACCTAAATGTGTTAGCTGAAAATATTGAAGATGATACCAAAAATACAACACGATTCTTAGTGATTGGTCAGCACGATGTTGCATCATCAGGTACGGATAAGACTTCATTGGTGATGACCACTAAAAATAAACCAGGCGCGATGATTGACTTATTAGAGCCACTCTCTCGGCATGGTGTCAGCATGACCAAACTAGAGTCGCGACCTTCTAAGCAGAACCTTTGGGATTACGTATTTTTTGTCGATATTGAAGGTCATCAAACTGATGGGAATGTACAGGCTGCCTTGCAGGACTTGCAAACGCGGGCATCATTTCTCAAGGTGTTGGGTTCGTATCCAGTCGCTGTGATTTAACTAAGGTTTTTGTATGACTTCACCCAGCCTATCTAGTTTAGCTCCAGATTATATTCGTGCGATTAAACCTTACCAAGGCGGTAAGCCTATTAGTGAGCTTGCGCGTGAAATGGGGCTTAATGAAGCAGATATCGTCAAGTTAGCCTCTAATGAAAATCCACTCGGCATAAGTCCAAAAGCACAAATGGCCATTGATGATGCGCTGTTTGATGTAGCGCGCTATCCAGATGGCAATAGCTTTGCGTTGCGTGCCGCAGTTGCAGAAAAATTCAATGTTTCACATCAGCAGATTGTGTTTGGCAATGGTTCTAATGATATTTTAGAACTGGTCGCGCGCGCCTTTTTGCACACCGGTTGTGAGGTCATATACTCGCAACATGCTTTTGCTGTGTATGGTTTAGTCACACAAGCCGTTGGGGCAACTGCAGTAGTAGTGCCAGCTATTGGTTATGGGCATGATCTTGATGGGTTTTTACAAGCCATTACTCCTAAAACGCGCTTAATCTTTATTGCCAATCCTAACAATCCGACAGGGACGCTCATCGCTAAAGAGGTATTGCACGCGTTTTTAGCGCAAGTGCCAAAACATGTGTTGGTCGTGTTGGATGAAGCTTATGATGAGTACTTATCTGCAGTACATAAATCTGAAGCCATTAATTGGTTAAGTGAGTTTGATCATTTGATTATTTCAAGGACATTCTCTAAGGCCTATGGACTCGCTGGTTTGCGCGTTGGTTTTGGATTGATGCATCAGGATGTTGCCGCAATTCTAGATCGAGTACGCCAACCATTTAATGTCAATAGCATCGCGCAGGCAGCTGCAGTGGCGTCTTTGGCTGACGATGACTTTGTCCAACGTAGTTATGCCTTAAATCAAGCTGGTATGGCGCAATTGACACAAGGCCTCGAAGCCATTGGTCTAGACTACATTCCATCAAGCGCTAACTTTGTCAGTTTCGCTGTTGCAGAGGCGGCTTTAGTCAATCAAAAGTTACTACAAAAAGGCGTCATAGTACGTCCGATTGCCAATTATGAAATGCCTAATTTCCTGCGCGTAAGTGTGGGTTTATTTAGTGAAAATGCACGTTTTTTAAGCGCG
>CAILXF010000035.1 GCA_903838125.1 uncultured Pseudomonadota bacterium
GGTACTTTGTATTTATTTGCTTGACGCCAAACCGTTTCAGATTGGGGCTGTACACCACCAACTGCACAGTACACCATACAGGCGCCATCAAGCACACGCATTGAGCGCTCTACTTCAATTGTAAAGTCAACGTGGCCTGGAGTATCAATAATATTAATACGGTGCTGTTCGAATTGACCAGCCATACCTTTCCAGAAACAGGTAGTCGCTGCAGAGGTAATAGTAATGCCGCGTTCTTGCTCTTGTTCCATCCAGTCCATAGTGGCAGCGCCATTATGCACTTCACCAATTTTATGGTTTACACCAGTGTAGAACAAAATACGTTCAGTCGTCGTTGTTTTACCTGCATCAATGTGTGCAGAAATACCAATGTTACGATAGCGTTCAATAGGGGTTATACGAGCCACAGCTATTACCTTTGCTTAATATTATTGCTTAAAATTCTTAAAGAGCGATGCACTTGGCCCAAGCTTTACACTTAGGCCAAATAACTACATACAGTACTTAGAACCTGAAATGTGAGAATGCTTTATTCGCTTCTGCCATACGGTGAACTTCTTCACGTTTTTTCATTGCTGATCCACGACCTTCAGAAGCCTCAACCAACTCAGCTGCTAAACGTAGACCCATAGACTTCTCACCACGCTTACGTGCAGCATCACGTAACCAACGCATTGCTAAGGCACTACGACGGCTAGGACGAACTTCAACTGGCACTTGATAGTTAGCACCACCAACACGACGGCTCTTAACTTCAACCAATGGACGTAGGTTTGTTAACGCTAACGTAAACACTTCCAATGCATCCTTGCTAGTTTTAGCAGTGACTTGATCAAACGCGCCGTATAAAATACGCTCAGCAACAGATTTTTTACCACCCGTCATTAACACGTTTACAAATTTAGATACTTCTTGGCTTCCAAACTTTGGATCTGGAAGGATGTTGCGTTTGGGGACTTCTCTACGTCTTGGCATAATTTTCTCTATTCTCTACTTATGTTTTGCTAGCAATTGCTTGAGCAAGGCTTTTAATTAGCCGCTATATAATAAAACCGATTACTTGGCTTTAGCTTCTTTTGGTTTTTTAGCACCGTATTTAGAACGTGATTGTTTACGATCTTTAACACCAGCCGTATCCAAACTACCACGCACCATATGGTAACGCACACCAGGTAAATCTTTTACCCGGCCGCCGCGTAGCAATACAACACTATGCTCTTGCAGGTTATGGCCTTCACCACCGATGTAGCTAATGACTTCATAGCCATTAGTAAGGCGCACTTTAGCAACTTTACGTAAAGCCGAGTTAGGCTTTTTAGGTGTTGTTGTGTATACACGAGTACAAACACCACGTTTTTGTGGACAAGATTCAAGTGCAGGCACTTTACTTTTTGTGACCACTTTAGCGCGTGGCTTACGTATTAACTGATTGATGGTTGGCATTGCCTATAACCTCTAAATTATGTTCTCTAAATATTTCTTTATTATGACGCTGTGCAAAATAGTACTTTGCATAACAAACTAGGATGGCAATGTCAATTATGACAATTACACCATCCTGAAAAACCAAGCATTCTATTTAGCCTTACTTTGCTTGTCAAGGCTTAAATAGTTTGCTTTTACTCTGCCGCTGTTTCGTTACTAACTTCTACTGGTGATTCTTCTACTGCTAAAAACACTTCCTCAGTAGCAATTTCCTTAGCTGGAACACCGCCTGCAACCGCTGCGCGCTTACGTGCTTCATGATAAGCCAAGCCAGTACCTGCAGGAATTAACCTACCAACAATGACGTTTTCTTTCAAACCACGCAACTCATCACGCTTACCTAAAATAGCTGCTTCGGTTAAGACGCGAGTCGTTTCTTGGAAAGACGCAGCAGAGATAAATGAGTCTGTAGACAATGAAGCTTTAGTAATGCCTAGCAGTACATACTCAAATTCAGCTGGACGCAGATTTTGTGGAATGATTCTTTCGTTTTGCGCCAATAAATCTGCACGCTCAACTTGCTCACCCATAATAAAGCTTGTATCGCCTGCATCTGTTACACGAACACGGCGTAACATTTGACGCACAATTACTTCAATGTGCTTATCATTAATCTTCACACCTTGAAGTCGATAGACGTCTTGTACTTCATCAATGATATAGCGCGCTAATGCTTCGCGGCCTTGTAAGCGTAAAATATCTTGAGGATCTGCTGGGCCGTCAACAATACTTTCACCTTTAGTCACCACTTGACCGTCATGCGCTGTCACGTGCTTATCTTTAGGAATTAAGTATTCGTTTCCGATACCATCTAAATCTGTAATGACTAAACGCTGTTTACCTTTAGTGTCCTTACCGAATGATACGGTACCAGTTACCTCAGCTAACATACCCGCATCTTTTGGAGAGCGCGCTTCGAACAACTCTGCTACACGCGGCAAACCACCGGTAATATCACGAGTTTTAGATGACTCTTGTGGAATACGCGCCAATACTTCACCAACGCCTACTTCTTGACCATCTTTAACAGTAATAATACAACCCAGTTGGAACGTAATGTTCACTGATTGATCGCCGCCGGTAATTTTAACTTCTGCACCATTAGCATCTAAAAGTTTAACTTGTGGACGTAACCCTTTGGTTTGGCCAGCACGTTGTTTAGGATCGATTACCACTAATGATGACAAGCCAGTCACATCATCAATTTGCTTAGCAACGGTAATACCTTCTTCAACGTTTTCAAATTTTACGTGGCCTGCATACTCGGTAATAATTGGACGAGTATGTGGATCCCAAGTAGCAATCGCTTGACCCGCTTTAACCATTTTCCCATCTGTTATCTGTAATGTTGCGCCGTACGGTACTTTATGACGCTCACGCTCACGGCCATTTTCATCCGCAATAATCACTTCACCATTACGAGAAATCACAACCTGCTCATTACGTGCATTGGTAACATAACGCATAGTAGAAGTGAAGTTTAATACACCGTTTGACTTACCTTCAATTTGTGACACTGAAGCCGCACGCGATACCGCACCACCAATGTGGAATGTACGCATAGTCAACTGAGTACCAGGTTCGCCAATCGATTGTGCAGCAATAACACCTACTGCCTCACCCATGCTAATTAGCTTGCCACGACCTAAGTCACGACCATAACATTTAGCGCAAATACCGTATCGAGTATCGCAAGTAAGTGCTGTACGTACTTTCACTTCGTCAATACCTAAGGCATCAATATGCTCAACTTCATCTTCAGTCAGTAAAGTACCTGCTGGGTAGATAACTTTTTGTGTCTCTGTATTGATCACATCCAAGGCCGCCGTGCGGCCTAAGATACGGTCATGTAATGGCTCAATAACTTCACCACCTTTAACCAAGGCTTTAGTAACTAAACCATCACTAGTACCACAATCATGCTCAGTCACTACCAAATCTTGCGTTACGTCAACTAGACGACGTGTGAGGTAACCAGAGTTAGCTGTTTTCAATGCAGTATCGGCTAGACCTTTACGTGCACCGTGGGTAGAAATAAAGTACTGCAAAACGTTCAAGCCATCACGGAAGTTAGCTTTAATTGGTGTTTCAATAATTGAACCATCCGGTTTAGCCATCAAGCCACGCATACCAGCTAATTGACGCACTTGAGCTGCAGAACCACGGGCACCAGAGTCTGCCATCATATAAATCGCGTTAAACGATTCCTGACGCATAGGTTTACCCGCTTTATCTTTAACTTGATTACCATCAGCGTCTAATACATTTTCTTCACGCAACTGCTTCATCATGGCATCAGCCACTTTATCTCCGGCGCGACCCCAGATATCGACTACTTTATTATAGCGCTCACCTTGGGTCACTAAACCTGAAACGTATTGGTCTTCAATTTCTTTTACTTCGCCTTCAGCCGCAGCAATTAACTGACCTTTTTCTGGCGGTACTAACATATCGTTAATACTGATAGAAATACCTGCTTTAGTTGCGTAGGTATAACCTGTGTACATCAATTTATCAGCAAAAATAACTGTTTCGCGGATGCCGACTTTACGGAAGCTTGCATTGATTAATTTAGAAATTTCTTTCTTTTTAAGTGCCTTATCAATATTGCTAAAGGCAAGTCCTGCTGGCAGAATTTCTGATAACAATGCACGGCCTACTGTTGTTTCATAACGTGTAGTTTTTTCAGTTTTAACACCGTCTACATCTAAGTCATATTCTTTAATACGCACAGTGATTTTTGCATGAATATCAATCAGGTTTTGATCAAACACACGTTGAACCTCTTTCACATCCGCAAAACGCATACCCTCACCACGAGCCAACACTTTGTCACGAGTCATGTAGTACAGACCCAAAACGATATCTTGTGAAGGCACAATAATAGGCTCGCCGTTTGCAGGCGACAATACGTTGTTAGACGCAAGCATTAAAGTACGGGCTTCCATTTGTGCTTCTAAGCTCAATGGAACGTGCACAGCCATTTGGTCACCATCAAAGTCGGCGTTGAAAGCCGCGCAGACTAGTGGATGCAATTGGATTGCTTTACCTTCAATCAGAATCGGTTCAAAAGCTTGGATACCTAAACGGTGCAATGTAGGCGCACGGTTAAGCAAGACTGGATGCTCACGAATCACGTCTTCTAAGATATCCCAAACTTCGGGTCCTTCTTCTTCAACTTTTTTCTTCGCAGCTTTAATGGTTGTAGCTAAGCCTAGCACTTCTAATTTATGGAAAATAAACGGTTTAAATAATTCTAAGGCCATTTTTTTCGGTAAACCACATTGATGCAACTTCAGTTGTGGACCAACCACAATTACTGAACGGCCAGAATAATCTACACGCTTACCAAGCAAGTTTTGACGGAAACGTCCGCCTTTACCCTTGATCATATCTGCTAATGATTTGAGTGGACGTTTATTCGCACCTGTCATCACTTTGCCGCGTCGACCATTGTCTAGAAGTGAATCCACAGCTTCTTGCAACATACGCTTTTCGTTTCGTACGATAATTTCTGGTGCTTTTAACTCTAATAAGCGTTTTAAACGGTTATTACGGTTAATAACGCGGCGATATAAATCGTTAAGATCAGAAGTCGCGAAACGGCCACCATCCAATGGTACTAATGGACGTAGCTCTGGTGGTAATACTGGCAATATTTCTAGAATCATCCACTCTGGTTTAATGCCAGATTTTTGGAATGCTTCTAACACTTTAAGACGTTTAGCAATTTTCTTGATCTTGGCTTCTGAACCAGTTGCACCTAAGTCTTGACGCAACTGAACGATTTCGCGCTCAATGTCCATTGTACGCAATAATTCACGTACTGCTTCAGCACCCATTACCGCATTGAATTCATCGCCATATTCTTCAACTTTGGCTAAGTAGTCATCTTCAGTTAGTAACTGGCCGCGCGTTAATGGCGTCATACCAGGATCTACAACAATAAATGCCTCAAAGTACAATACGCGTTCGATATCACGTAACGCAATATCCAAAACCATCCCTAGACGGCTTGGTAAACTCTTTAAGAACCAAATGTGCGCTACTGGCGATGCTAAGTCAATATGACCCATGCGTTCGCGACGCACTTTAGATAAAGTAACTTCAACACCACATTTTTCGCAGATCACACCACGATGCTTTAAGCGCTTGTATTTGCCACATAAACATTCGTAATCTTTTATTGGGCCAAAAATTTTGGCACAAAACAAACCATCACGCTCAGGCTTGAAAGTACGATAGTTAATAGTTTCAGGCTTTTTAACTTCGCCATAAGACCATGAACGGATTTTTTCAGGTGAAGCTAGCGCGATCTTAATAGCATCGAACTCTTCTTCTTGCGTTACCTGTTTGAATAAGTCTAATAGAGCTTTCATGTGAATTCTCCTCCAATGCGCCCTAGGCGCATGCTTTAAATTTAGTTACGGTCTAGGTCGATGTCGATAGCAAGTGAACGAATTTCTTTCACTAACACGTTAAATGATTCAGGCATACCCGCATCAATTTTGTGTTCGCCTTTGACAATATTTTCATATACTTTTGTACGTCCAGTAACGTCATCAGACTTCACTGTCAGCATTTCTTGCAAGGTATATGAAGCACCATAAGCTTCTAATGCCCAAACCTCCATCTCACCGAAACGCTGGCCACCGAATTGTGCTTTACCGCCCAATGGTTGTTGCGTCACTAATGAGTATGGCCCAGTTGAACGTGCATGCATTTTGTCATCAACTAAGTGATGTAATTTCAATACGTGCATATAACCAACTGTGACCGGACGTTCAAAAGCATCCCCTGAACGACCATCAAACAGCTTCACTTGGGTTTTACCCGCAGAGAACTGCAATTGTTTAGTACGTGGATCATTGTCTGGGAAGGCTAAATCAAGCATGGCTTTAATATCAGACTCTGCAGCACCATCAAATACTGGTGTTGCGAACGGCACGCCATTTTTCAAGTTTTTAGCCAATTCAAGGATTTCAACATCGCTGAATGATTTAATATCTTCTTTTTTACCCGTACTATCATTGTAGATTTGATCTAAGAATTTACGGATTTCAGCTACTTTACTTTCTGCACGTAGCATCTCACCAATACGTAAGCCTAAGCCTTTAGCAGCCCAACCTAGATGTGTTTCTAAAATCTGTCCAATGTTCATACGAGAAGGAACCCCTAATGGGTTCAACACGATGTCCATAGGAGTACCATCAGCCATATAAGGCATATCTTCTACTGGTACAATTTTTGAAATAACACCTTTGTTACCATGACGACCAGCCATCTTATCGCCTGGTTGAATGCGGCGTTTTACTGCTAAGTAAACTTTAACCATTTTCTGTACGCCAGGTGGCAACTCGTCGCCTTGTGTCAGTTTACGTTTTTTCTCTTCAAAACGATTATCAAACTCTACACGCGCTTGCGCTAGACTGTCTTTTAATTGCTCTACTTGACGTGCGGTATCTTCGTCACTTAAACGAATATCAAACCAATCATAGCGACCAACTGACTCTAAATACTCAGCACTTAATGTATCGCCTTTTTTCAGTTTGTTAGGACCGCCATTAGCTGTCTTGCCTTCAATCAAGCGGCGAATACGGCCAAATGCATCGTCTTCAACAATACGCATTTGATCGGCTAAATCTTGCTTGTAGTGAGACAATTGATCATCAATAATCTGCTGTGCGCGACTATCGCGATCAATACCTTCACGTGTAAATACTTGCACGTCAATGACAGTGCCACTCATACCTGATGGTACTCGTAGTGAAGTATCTTTAACGTCAGAAGCTTTTTCACCAAAAATTGCACGTAATAACTTTTCTTCTGGTGTTAATTGTGTTTCACCTTTTGGCGTAACTTTACCCACCAATACATCACCGGCTTCAACTTCAGCACCAATATAGATAATACCAATCTCATCCAAACGACCTAACATGCGCTCGCTTAGATTAGAAATATCCTGAGTGATTTCTTCAGCACCCAACTTAGTATCGCGAGCTACAACAGTTAATTCTTCAATATGAATTGATGTATAGCGATCATCTGAAACAACGCGCTCAGAAATTAAGATCGAGTCTTCATAGTTATATCCATTCCAAGGCATAAAGCCCACTAACATATTTTGACCTAAAGCTAACTCACCCATATCAGTTGATGCACCATCGGCAATCACGTCACCGCGAGCCAAACGATCACCCACCTTAACAAGTGGACGTTGGTTAATATTAGTATTTTGGTTGGAACGTGTATATTTAGTCAGATTGTAAATATCAACGCCGACTTCACCTGCTTTAGCCTCTACGTCGTTAACACGCACCACAATACGTCCAGAATCAACATAGTCAACCAAGCCGCCACGACGTGCTTGCACAGTCGTACCAGAGTCAACTGCCACTGTACGTTCAATACCAGTACCCACTACAGCTTTTTCAGCACGTAAACATGGTACAGCTTGACGCTGCATGTTGGCACCCATCAATGCACGGTTCGCATCATCGTGTTCCAAGAATGGAATTAATGAAGCTGCAACTGACACAATTTGACCAGGAGCGACGTCCATATACTGCACACGCTCAGGTTGAGTCATCGTAAATTCATTATGGTGACGTGATGAAATTAAATCATCAATGAACATATTTTTGGTATCTAAATCAGTATTTGCTTGCGCAATCATGTACTGACTTTCTTCAATCGCTGATAGATAGTCAATGGTATTAGATACTTTGTTACCTTCAACACGGCGATACGGCGTTTCTAAAAATCCATATTCATTGGTACGCGCATATAGTGCTAGCGAGTTAATTAAACCAATGTTCGGACCTTCTGGCGTCTCAATTGGACACATACGTCCGTAATGGGTTGAATGCACATCTCGCACCTCAAAACCAGCACGCTCACGAGTTAGACCACCAGGGCCTAACGCAGAAATACGGCGTTTATGCGTAATTTCTGATAGCGGATTGGTTTGATCCATAAACTGTGACAGTTGGCTAGAACCAAAGAACTCACGAATCGCGCTTGAAACAGGTTTTGCATTAATTAAATCATGTGGCATTAAATTGTCTGACTCAGCTTGAGACAAACGTTCTTTAACCGCACGCTCTACACGTACAAGACCAGTACGGAATTGATTTTCAGCCAATTCACCTACTGAACGAATGCGGCGATTACCTAAATGGTCAATATCATCAATTTCACCACGGCCATTGCGTAACTCTAGTAACACGCCGATAACAGCTAAGATGTCGTCATTAGATAAGATGTAAGCACCCTCAGCACCGCGCGCGCCTTTTTCTTCATAGAACCTACGCATCCAATTAGATTGGCGCTCTTCAGCCTTCTCAGGGAATGCACGACGGTTAAACTTCATACGGCCAACACGTGATAAATCATAGCGATCTTCATTGAAGAATAGGCCATTAAATAACGCTTCAACTGAGTCTTCAGTTGGCGGTTCGCCTGGACGCATCATGCGGTAAATAGCCACGCGTGCACTGTATTGATCAGGGATTTCATCAATACGTAGAGTTTGCGAGATGTAATCGCCATGATCTAAATCATTTGAATAGATCGTGCTGATTGTAGTGATATTTGCTGCAACTAATTTATCTAACAGTACTTCTGTGATTTCATCGTTAGCATTAGCAACAACTTCACCAGTTTCCTGATCAACAATATTGTTAGCAATCGCACGACCTAAAATAAAGTCTTGAGGCACAGCAATCTTGCTGACGCCAGCTTTTTCCATGTCACGGATATGCTTTACAGTAATGCGCTTATCTTTAGCAACTATTACTTCACCATTTTTAGCAACGATATCGAATTTTGCAACTTCACCACGTAAGCGTTCAGGAACGACTGTAAATTCAATGCCTGATTTACCTATGGTGAAAGTATCAAAATCAAAGAAAGTGCTGATAATTTGCTCAGGCGTATAACCTAACGCTTTAAGCAAGATAGTCACTGGCATTTTACGGCGACGATCGATACGGAAATATAAGTAATCTTTTGGATCAAACTCAAAATCTAACCATGAACCACGGTAAGGAATGATACGTGCAGAAAATAGTAACTTACCTGAACTGTGTGTCTTACCACGGTCGTGTTCAAAGAACACGCCTGGGCTACGATGTAATTGAGAAACAATTACACGCTCAGTACCATTGATCACAAATGAGCCATTTTCAGTCATCAAAGGCAATTCACCCATGTAAACTTCTTGCTCTTTAACTTCCTTCACGGTTGGCTTTGAAGCCTCTTTATCCATGATGGTTAAGCGAACTTTAACGCGCAATGGAGCAGCGTAGGTCAATCCGCGTTGCTGACATTCTTTCACGTCAAAAGGCTCAGCGCCAAGCTGATAACTAACGTAATCTAAGCGGGCATTACCTGAGTGACTGATGATAGGAAAAACGGAACTAAAAGTTGATTGTAAGCCACTTTCCGTGCGTTGATCCGCAGTGGTGTTTGCTTGCAAAAAGGCAGCATATGACTCTAACTGCATTGCGAGCAAGTATGGAATTTCTTGCACGCTTTCGCGCTTAGCGAAACTTTTACGAAGGCGTTTCTTTTCGGTGAAGGAATAGCTCATTGCATCTCCTGGTGTTTGAAGGCAGAAATAAAAATACTATTTACAAAATCTAAATGAATAAATCTAAATAAAAAATCTAAGTACTTTGATTTCTAACTTCATAAATCAATACGAAATTATTTACATCCTGTAACACTATCCGTCTTTAAAAACGGATAAGGCTGACGGTTTCCCGTCAGCCCAATTTAACCATTAACTGATGGTTTATTTGATTTCGCCAGTTGCACCAGCTTCAATCAATTTCTTCAATGCTGCGTCAGCATCTGCTTTAGAAACGCCTTCTTTAATTGCTTTAGGAGCGCCGTCAACTAAGTCTTTAGCTTCCTTTAGACCTAATGCTGTTAATTCACGAACAGCTTTAATCACGCTAACTTTTTGTTCGCCAGCTGTTAAAAGAATCACGTTAAATTCAGTTTGCTCAGCAGCAGCTGATGTAGCCGCGCCGCCTGCTGAAGCTGCAACAGCAACTGCAGCTGCTGAAACGCCAAATGTTTCTTCGATTTCTTTAATGAATGCTGTTAAATCTAAAACTGACATCGCACTAACTGCTGCCAAAATATCTTTATTTGAAACTGCCATTTGAATATTCCTTAAAATTAAATAATGTAGCTGATTGATTAAGCTGCTTTAGCGTCACGAACTGCCGCAAGCGCACGCGCAAACTTCGTTGGCACTTCATTAAGCGTACGAGCAAATTTAGCAAGTAATTCTTCACGACTAAGCATAGATGCCAAGGCTTGAACGCCTGCAATGTCTAATACTTGGTTAGGAACACCACCTGCTTTAATCACGAATTTATCGTTTGTTTTTGCAAAATTGTTGAGCACTTTTGCTGCGGCCACTGGATCTTGGCTCATGCCAAAAACTAGCGGACCAACCATGTCATTTGCAAGACCGGAAAACACTGTATTTTCAACTGCACGACGCACTAAAGAATTTTTTAGTACGCGTAAGAAAACACCAGATTCTCTAGCACTAGCACGTAACGTAGTCATATCAGCAACGCCTGTACCGCGGTATTCTGCAAGCACGATGACTTGTGATATAGCAACTTGTGCGCTAACTTCAGCTACAACTGCTTTTTTCTCTGTAAGATTTAGACTCAAAGTCTTTACTCCTTCCGTTAAAATCTCTGCTTTACTGCTAAAACAGAATCTGCTTTTATATCCACATCATGGACATAAAAACCATTTTACGGCGACCATTTGGCAGGAATTCCTGTTTCAGGGGTACGCCATCTGCGTAGGGTTCAGTTCATTTATGACAGAGGTCTAAAGTCACCTTCACTTATTCACCCACCATAAATTACTTACATTAAATCCTTACGGACACCTACGGTCTTTGATAACCTCACTACCATTGCATTACTTATTTACAGTAAAACATTAGCAATGAGCCCAAAGCCCTTTGCGATTAGACCTAGACAATCTAGGTCTAATCATCATTCTTTTTTTATACCGCTAAAGTTGATTGATCAACACGAACACCAGCACCCATTGTGCTAGAGATGGCTAATTTTTTCAGGTATACACCCTTAGTTGTTGTTGGTTTTGCTTTATTTAAAGCATCAACCAAAGCAACTAAGTTGCCTTGCAATTGTTCAACTGTAAATGAAGCACGGCCAATAGTACAATGCACAATCCCGCCTTTATCAGTACGGTATTGAACTTGACCTGCTTTTGCATTTTTAACTGCAGTAGCAGCATCAGGAGTCACAGTACCCACTTTTGGGTTAGGCATTAAGCCGCGTGGTCCTAAAATTTGACCTAAAGCACCCACAATACGCATAGCATCAGGAGTTGCAATCACAATGTCAAAATCCATAACACCAGCTTTAACTTGTTCTGCTAAATCTTCAAAACCAACCACATCAGCACCAGCCGCTTTAGCAGCTTCAGCTTGAGCTCCTTGAGCAAATACTGCTACGCGAGTTGTTTTACCCGTGCCATTTGGTAATACCAAAGCGCCACGAACTAGTTGATCTGATTTACGTGCATCAATACCTAAATTGATTACAGCATCCACAGATTCATTAAACTTTGCAGTTGCATTTTCTTTAACTAAAGTTAAACCTTCAGTAACTGGGTACATTTTATTACGGTCAATCTTCGCGCGTAGCGCGGTAATACGTTTAGATGCTGACATGTTATACACCCTCCACTTCAATACCCATACTACGTGCACTACCTGCAATAGTACGTACCGCAGCGTCCATATCAGCCGCTGTTAAATCAGGCCTTTTGGTTGTTGCAATCTCTTCAGCTTGTTTGCGAGTAATCTTTCCAACTTTGTCTGTATGTGGACGCGGTGAACCTTTAGTAATATTGGCAGCTTTTTTAATAAGAATTGTCGCCGGTGGCGTTTTCATTATAAAAGTGAAGCTCTTATCAGCAAACGCTGTAATCACCACTGGAATTGGCAAGCCAGGCTCTACACCTTGAGTTGCAGCATTAAATGCTTTACAAAATTCCATAATATTAAGACCACGCTGACCTAACGCTGGACCGACTGGAGGACTTGGGTTGGCTTTGCCTGCAGGTATCTGCAGTTTAATATAGCCAATAACTTTCTTTGCCATGCTATAACTCCTAATGTGGGTTTTAACGCTTAAATTTAATTAAGCTCCCCGTTAATAAATACTGCCTTAAACTTCTTTTTCTATCTGACTGAATTCCAACTCTACTGGTGTTGAGCGACCAAAAATGACCACAGATACACGTAGCTTACTTTTCTCATAGTTAACATCTTCGACATTACCTGAGAAGTCTTTAAATGGACCGTCCGTAATACGAATTGACTCGCCTTTTTCAAAGGTAAGTTTTTGCGTTGGATTGCTTTTACTTTCATCTATACGCTGCAAGATGATATCAACTTCTTTATCTTTAATTGGCGTAGGTCTTTGTGCACTTCCGCCAATAAACGCTGTTACACGCGGTGTACTTTTTACTAAATGCCAACTTTCATCTGTCATCGCCATCTGGACAAGCACATAGCCTGGATAAAGCTTGCGTTCTGAGATTTTCTTTTGCCCAGCTTTCATTTCAATAACTTCTTCAATAGGCACCAAAATTTGACCGAACTGATCTTGCAGACCAGAACGTACAATGCGCTCTTCTATGCCTCTTTGTACTGATTTTTCAAAGCCTGAGAAGGCTTGTACCGCGTACCATTTCATACTCATTACGCGCTCCGTCCCATTAACCACTGCACCATGTAAGCAAAACCAACATCAACAACCGCCAAAAAGGCAGCCATAATGACTACAAGCACGAACACCACTAATGTGGTTTGAATTGTTTCTTTTCGCGTTGGCCACACAACTTTACGCGCCTCTGCAATGGCTTCACCTATAAAGGTAAGCGACTGCTGACCAACTGGTGTTATCCATAACATACCAATTGATGCGCCTATGCCAGATAGCACTGCAAAGATGCGCAATATCATTGGCTTATCTGCAAGCAGATAAAACCCAGCGACACCTGCAGCTAGTAGCAAGAATGCCACCAACAACTTGATTTTGTTGACCATAATATACTTAATAGTGACTAAAAATTTATACCAGACTTAAACAGTTTTTGAAAAAACATCAAAATCCGAATAAATCTTTACTCCAAATTTGGCAGGCCAAGAGGGTTTCGAACCCCCAACCCTCGGTTTTGGAGACCGATACTCTACCAGTTGAGCTATTGGCCTGTTGCTTACAACTTAAAAAGCTACGCTAGTTATTAGCGTAGCTTTTTAGTGCATAACTAATCTCACAATTAGCTATGCATTCTATAAAACTAATTACTCAATAATCTTAGCAACTACACCAGCACCAACAGTACGGCCGCCTTCACGAATCGCGAAGCGTAAACCATCTTCCATCGCAATTGGAGCAATCAACGTTACCGTAATTGAAACGTTATCACCTGGCA